>CAIRND010000675.1 GCA_903879825.1 uncultured Geobacteraceae bacterium | reverse complement strand
CCAGGTATGTACAGCGAACCAGCCACGCCATCCCCACGTGGGAGCTGCATAGGCTTGCACTACCGCTTCTTTTGTTACTGCAGGGTCAGGAGCGATTCCCGCTGATTCGCGGCTTGCGGTTCGCCAGTCCTTGGAGGCACACCCGGAAACTGTTGCAACAAGACATAACAGAATCAATAATCTATTCATATTCTCTGCTCCGATACTGATTACCTACAGCCCTTTTCATGTGGGCTCTTTCTGCCAAATGGATTTTCCAAGTCACCAATAAACCACCACAGTTAATCGGATGGTGCTTACGCGCCACGCGCCGTGCCTGGCGCACAACAAAAAGGCTACAGCTGATCGCTGTAACCAAATGTATTTTATGGCGAAGTAGGGATCCGAATGCAACGTAATAGTCCCTGTCTGCTAGTCGTAACCCAATAATATCTAGTAACATTATGCATCTAACCCGTCGAGCAAAGTCCGTTAAAGTCCAGCTAAATACGGTGAAAGTTGTTAGTTTATTGAAAATCTTGCGAAGGTCCGATTATTTCTAATGCTAGTTTATTGTAGTGATATTCAGGTGGATCAGAATTACTAAGGCCGCAGTCGTTGACACTACAAATTATTGTCTGGAAGATCGTTCTATAATGGTAACGCGAAAATTAACCAGATAACGCAGACACCAATCCGCTTTCAAGAGCAAATTTAGTCAGCCCTGAACCGTTGTGAATATCAAGTTTTTGCATGATGCGCATACGATGAGTATCAACCGTCCGGGGACTGATACAAAGTTTGTCGCCAACCTGCTTACTCGTCATTCCCTGGCTGACACATTTCAAAATATCGAGCTCCCGCTTTGAAAGCAAATCCAGGCTGTGGTGTGCATACGTATCTCCGGCCTTTTGAAACATTCCAGAATAAATACGCCCCGAAGAGACAAATTCGATAGCATTAGCAAGCTCTGCATAGGCTGATTCTTTGTGTACAACGCCTTTGGCACCCGCATCCATCGAACGTCTGGCGGAGTTGGCGTCATCAGTCATAGTGAGAATGATGCTGCTGGTGGTGACCTTTTCCGCATTCAGTTGTGCTGTGATTTCTATTCCGCTCATACCCGCCTTTGAAAGATCGAGTACGACAACATCTGGTTTGTGCAAGTGTATGAGAGCAAGAGCTTCATCACCATCCTTTGCTTCACCAACCAGAGTGAACCGTTCGTCGTCATGCAGCAACATCGAGAGTCCGTGCCGATATATGTCATGATCGTCCGCTATAACTACAGAAATCATTCCAGTCTCCGAAATTGAAGTGAATGTACGTGTGGATTAAGTACCATTGTAAACACTATATTGGCAATCCGAATGTATGGAAAAGGGCTACGTAATATTACGTAAATTGGTATTTTTAATGATTATTACCGTGTAAAAGCCATGTTTTACTGCAAATTCAGTAATTCTACGTATTGTCACTTTTGAAAGGGTTGTGCTAATAAACAATCACCTTCGGGGCTAATAATTATTTAAAAGGAGATTTTATTATGTTTAAGTCAGTCGTTCCGATCACTATCGAGAAACATGGAAAAAGCAAAGTAAAAACTATTCAGAATTTTGATTACGCAAAAAACGTCAACATGGCTTCGATTATGGTTCACGAATTTTCGCGAGCTGCCTCAATTTATCCGATCGTTTTCATTGAAGATAAAACGAAAGATCAGTTTAAGCCAGTAGTGCTGCTCGGACTTGAAGAAGGGGAAAATCTGTTTGTACAGGATGAAAAATGGCAGGCATCCTATATACCCGCCATTATTCGCCGCTACCCCTTTGCGCTCGCAAAAACAGGAGAAGAAGGGCGCTTCATGGTGTGCATAGATGAGGGGAGCGACCTTTTTAATACTGAAGAGGGTCAGGACCTGTTTAATGAGAATGGTGAACCGGCAGAACTGATGGAACGTGTCAAACGATACCTGGCTGAACTGCAGCAAATGGATAAATTTACTGAAGATTTCTGCAGCTATCTTGCGGAGAAAAATATGTTTACTCCTCTCAATATGAAAGTGAGACTGGGCAACGAACTGAGAAATATCACCGGCGCCTATATTATCAATGAAGAGCGTCTTAACGCACTATCAAATGATACTTTCCTGGAAATGCATGCCAAAAGGTACATTCCGGTAGTCTATTCACATCTGAGTTCCATTTCGCAAATCGAGCGGCTGTTAAATTTCAAAGAGAAGAAAGTGATCAGCGCCAAGGATCTTGGACAGCAGTTTGGCGAAGTGACAACCGAAGCTCCTGAAGTTGTCAAAGCAGGAAAGGACAAAAAATAAACTGTAGTATCTTGTTCCCGTCAAGGAATCAGATGAACTTTGTATCACCCCGATCCTCGTGTCGAGATTTTATTTGAAATCGCGGTACGAGGATTTTTTTTCAGTCCGGTGTCACTTGCTTTGGCTATAATATATTTGCTAAGATGGAGATATGAAACTAGACACTCCTACCATTGTTATCATAAGTACTTTTATAGACTTTGTCTTGACGCTGATACTTTTTCATACTTGGCGCACTCGAACCACCTATGACGGATTTGGAACATGGATTGCCGCCATTTTTAGCTGGACGGTCGGTTCGACCTGTGTGCTGCTGTTTTTTAACCTACAGCCACTATTCATTTCCAAGATTATCGGGATCAGCTTAATCCTGTTGCATCCTTTGCTAATGTACGAAGGAATCAGGCGTTTTTACGGCATCCGTATGAGGTGGTGGGGAACTCCACTTAATTTTCTGCTGGTGCTGGCCTGTCTGGTCAATCAGGTTTATTTTTTGTACATATTTGACGATATTGCCAGGCGATCAGCTGTCTTTAATGTAGTGCTGGCTGTGCTGTTTGCTCGTAACATTATTGAGCCACTTCTCTACACCAAGCCGCGCAGCCACTCCATGCAATGGATATTCTCAATTTCTATGGTGCCGCTGGTTGCCCTGATCATGCTGCGTGCCTGGCATTTCATCACGATATCCCGTTCCGTTGATATGATTTTGATCATGGCTCAGGATGTATTGCTGCTTTGGACTCTCTTGTATGGGCTTATTGTCGAGCTGGTGATTGCGTACAGTTTCCTGTCTCTGACCAGTGACAGGGTAGAGGTTGAACTGCGGGAAGCACAGCACGCGGCGGAAGGAGCAAGCAGGGCAAAGAGTTCCTTTTTGGGAATGGTAAGCCATGAAATGCGTACTCCACTGGCCACTATATCCGGTATTGGCGAAATATTGGCGAGGCAGGCTGATTTCCCGATGCAAGAGCAACTGATACCATTACTCAGGCAATCAACCGGCCAGATTCTCCGCCATATTGATGACCTGCTAGACCTTACCAGAATAGAATCCGGAACAATCCGTCTCGAATCATTGAGCTTTAGCCTGCCAGAGATGCTTAATGAGATAAGGAATGTGATACAACCCCAGATTGCTGCCAAAAATTTGATACTTGTGTCTGAACGCAGTGCTGACCTGCCGGCAATACTTGTTGGCGATCGGCAACGCATAATCCAGATTCTTGTCAACATGTTACATAATGCCATCAAGTCAACATCAGAGGGGACTATCTTTACCTCTGTATCACGCCGTGGCGACGAGATTCTCTTTTCGGTTACTGATACCGGTTGCGGAATCAAGCCGGAACATCTTAAAACCATCTTTGAACCTTTTGTTACCATGTCAACCGGTGGAGGTACAGGACTCGGGCTGCCGATTTCCCGTCAACTTGCTGAGGCTATGGGTGGCTGGTTATCTGTAGAAAGTACACACGGTACGGGCAGCTGTTTTACTCTGGCTCTGCCCTGTCTGGAAGCGGACACAATCGGCTATATAGTCGATCCGTGCCCGCTGGAGCCGTTTCATATTACCCATCCGCTGCAAGTACTTGCTGTTGATGATCTTCCGGAAAACCTGATCCTGCTCAGGTTACTGCTGTCTGGTACGCCAATTGTTCTGACAACTGTGGGAAGCGGTTATGCTGCTTTGGAGCTATTGCATACCCGGCATTATGACGTGCTGCTCACCGACTTACGCATGGCTGGTATGGATGGTCTTACGCTGGTTCGCACGATACGGGCTGAAGAACGTGAGATTGACGGATTACCGTTACTGATTATTGCCATATCCGCTAATGCCTTTCCGGAAGACCGGCGTTCTGCTCTGGAAGCAGGATGTGACAGCTATCTGCCGCGCCCCTTTGATACTGCAAGCCTGCTGCGTGAGATGTCAGTATCGGTGATGAATATAAATGAGAATGGGGCATGTAAAAGTGATCAACTGGCAGAACGGACAGAACTTGAACTTCAGTTTGGGCATTTGCGTGAGGCGGCACGGACCAGAATAGCTGCTTCATCTGCAACTATTGAAGCAGCGCTCCTCTGTTCTGATACCAAAACAATCAGGGAAGAAGGCCATCGTATCAAAGGGTTGGGGATGTCACTCGGACTACCTGATGCCGAACGGGTCGGGACTGCTCTTGAACAGGCGGGTCGTGAGGGAAAGATAGATGGCGTGTTAGAGTTGTTAAAGGAGTTAAGAGGTAACAGCAAATAGCCTCAAAAGTTGGTAAGGTCGCCCCTACTGCATTCGCAGCCATATCGCCACCATTTCTGATGTTGTAGCAGCATTAAGTTTTCGTCTGGCCTTTTCGCTATGTTTTTCCACGGTTCGCTCGCTTATTTCCAACTCATCCGCAATCTGCTTCATACGCATACCATCGGTAATCCTTCGTACTACCTGCTTTTCCCGTGGCGTCAGCGTCGGTGTCGGAATATGTTTCCGGTTTCGTTCTTCCAGAAAGGCCTTTGCTATGATGCCGCTTACCTGAGGAGACAGATACTGCTCACCGGCCATAACCGTTTCGATAGCAAGTTTCAGTTCGCGGGGGGAAGCCTTTTTCAGCAGAAAACCATCCATTCCGCTCTCTAAAGCCTGCGTAATCTGCAGTGGGTCTTCAAGGGCCGTCAGAGCGACCACCTTAATATCTTTCAGAACAGCTTTTATTCGTTTCGTTGCTTCCATACCATTCATATCGGGCATGCGCAGATCCATCAGGATCAGATCCGGCTTAAGAGAGTGGGACTGTTCCAGTACCTCTACTCCCGTCGATGCTGTTCCCGCTAATTCAATCCCCTCAAAACTTTGGACCAGCAAACAAAAAGCGGCCTGAATAAGTTCGTCATCCTCGGCAACCAGGATGCGCACAGGGGCTTGCAGCTTGATATTATTCATATTATCTATCCCGATGTGGCTGATATACGTGATTTCCCGTATGCTGGCCTACGTGTATTACCCATCTATATTTTAGTGATATCGATATGTTAGAAAGGTATACGCCAAACTTTGTCTGAGTGCAAGTTTCATTAAACCCTCATGAGTGGACATCGTTCAACTGCATAAGATCACGGTTGAAAACGAGAATATTTTGTGAGTGGAGAGAACTGTTTACGGCCGATACGTCAGTAACTTTAAAGTGATTTTATTTGTTTAAACCTGTTCGGCAAATTTTTTATGAGGTCATATATGCAAACGCATTTATTCAAAATTGCAAAATTAGTCCTGATAGTGCTGGTGCCATTTGTCTTTATAGCCTGTGGTGGTGGGAGCAACCCACAACCAGAACCGAAAATAGAAATCACAAATCCGGAACTGATTTCTCTGCTAAAAGGTACTGCGGATTTCGGCGGAATTGGTTCATATATCGATACCAATGCCGCTTTCAATGCGGCAGATATTTTTCTTGGTTTGGCGGTTCCAGCAGATGCTAAATTAATTATCACAGAAAATTATAACCGCTATCTTCAGGGGACCCCTCCCGCATCTTTTTATTCAGGAACTTCACCGTATGATAGCGGAGTTGTTGTCAATACCGGCCAGCATAAAATATCCGTTACGCTACCTGATATTACGGTTTCCTGGCTTTTCAGCGGCAGCACCGTTACGCGTGTGTTTTCAAAAATAAATGCTTCGGGAGTAACAGACTCTTCCACCACTGCCTACAGCTACAATGCCGGCAGCGGATTAACAACGGCATCCTTCTCAGAATCAGTTGACGAGACAAGCGTGTCAAGCGGCAAGCCTCATACAATAAAAGCATCGTATGCCGGAACGGTCGCTTTTGAACGCAGCGTAATCGACAGCACCCTCATCACCCTCAAAAATGCTACATTCAGCCAATCTCACGCCGAGACTAACAGCAATTATACTATGAGCGGTACTGTTGTCATGACCGGTACAGGTACAACAGGAACCGCAGGTACTCTTGCTTTTGAGAATGGCACCTGCTCGTTTGACCTCCCTCCTTATAACACTGTCAGTGGTTCAGTCAGTATGACTGGCGGCAGCTATGACATGGGAGCAAATGCCGGCTCCGGCAGCTATGCAAATAATAATGCAATTAAGGACAGTACCCTCAAGCTCACATCAACTAAGGACTATTCAACATTTATACCGGTTGTGAACTCAGTGGCTGTGCGGGGAATATGGCTTGGTACCTTTACTGACAGCTGCACTCCAGCCAAGTCGGGAAGTCTTCAAATGAGCATTACCGACATATCGGCCACTTGGTGGGGTTTTTCTTCTGATTCCACAAGGGTTTACGGTGATCTGATCGCGATAGATGGAACCGTGCTGAACATAAAAAACAGCACGGCAAGTTGGGGGAGCAGCCTTTCGATAACAGCGTCAACCATCGCAGGGACATGGTCTTTCGGTTCGTGCAGTGGCACCTTCTCAGTCAATAAACAGCCGTAGTTGCCTGCCGCAATTGGGGCAAATAACCGTATCCCAGCTAAACCAGTTCCACTCAGTGCATAGGTGAGGAGATCAATATGAGCAGCATGATATCCAGAAAAAATCTTAAAGCCGGAACAAAAATAAAGAAATCACGCAGGGCAACAGGCAGCCTCTTTCGCTTGGAGAGCCTCGAACCACGGGTGCTGTTATCGGCTGATCCATTATTAGGTGGAACTCTTCAGGACCTGCTGCTCAAAAGTCTTCAGGATTCATCTGGTCAGGACGTGCATCCGGCGATTCAGGAGATGCTTCAGGATACTTCGACCTATTGGCAAAAAGATGGCTCTATTGTTGCCAAGCGCACGGCACTCCCCGCCGGTGTCGTCATTGATGTTTCCAATATCACCAACCTGGACCCGCTCAATCCGGTTTATACCGTTACCAGTGACACGACTCTTAAAGGAAGCGCAGTCACCAATCTGGATCTGCTCAACACAGGCGTTGTCTCCCCCGGTCACTCTCCCGGTTCTCTGACTGTTGATAGCTATACCCAGTCTTCAGATGCAGCTCTTGTTATCGAGCTGGCCGGTTATGGCGGAGCGGGTGATATTCTCGGTTTTGATCAGCTCAATATAACTGGCGCTGCCAACCTTGACGGTACGCTGTCCATCTCACTTATGAGCGGTTTCAAGCCAAAAGTCGGCGATACGTTCGACATCATCACCTTCGGTTCTGAAAAAGGCGCATTTGCCAATCTGACCGGAACGTACGGCTTCAACTCAGACTACTATTTTGAACTGGTGCAGACTGCGAATAAACTGCAACTGGTGACGCGTGAGATTATCACCGGTGATGACTTTTCTTTTGTCAGCAGTGATTCCAGTCAAAACGATGTCCTTGGTATGGCGCTCAATGCGAAGTATCTATCTCCGGATGCTCCCGTTTCAGTAACGCTTTCCGGTACGCTTGACCTGGGAAAATCCTTTCGCCTCGGTGGGGAATTTACCCTGACAGAAGGCAATGTTTCGAGCCAGATTAACTTGAGCGATAATACCACGGTTACGGCCTCTGGTGTCACGCTGGCGGGGCATGACCTCAACGCCCTGTTCGGCTCTCCGGTACTCGATTTCGGCCTTTCATTCAGTAGTGTTGATTTTGGCATGGCAACGTTTAATCCGGTCGATTCGGCTGACAGCAGAGGGTGGCTTGTTGCATCCGGTTCAATGGGTGCTGACGGCACGATTGAAGGGCACGGAGCCGGCCTCAGTGCCATTGACTTTACCAGTGGCGCTGTCTCTTTCACCATTGATCAGGGGTTGGGAGTTGATAACACGTCTGTCATGATCCTTGCCGCTAACCCGGTTGTAGCTCTGGATTCTTTGGGACATGAGGTGGCAACTTTTAATGGTGACGGAACCCAGGGTGAAGGTACCACTGTCACAGCCACAAATCTTGATTTTACCCTTGCCTCCACGATCAACGTATCCGGTGATTTTAGCTTCCTGGCAGATGATGCTGGTCTTAAGGCGGTAGGCAGCCACATCAACGCCTGGTTTGGCACCGCTGATACCTACGTTGGCGTAACTGATGCGGGCTTTGGTCTGGTTGCCAGCAAATATCCCGGGGTCGGCATGGCCCTGGAAGCCACAGGTGGAATTGAAGCCCATCTGGGCAGTGACATGTCGCTGACTGCTACATCATCGTCAATTCTCTGGAAAAACACCGCTGACTCCCTTACAGACGCTAATCGGACCATCTCCATCGGCGGCTTGTCGCACATTTTTAGTGATGAGCTGGTTAACGGCGGCGATGGCTTTCAGGAAGTACGGGTAAGCGGCGCCGCTCTCCATATAGGCAGCTTTTTTAATGTTTCCGGTGATCTGGCGTTCAAGAAAGAATCTCTCTCTGGTGTAATCCTGAGTGATGACAGTACGGTTGACGTCGATCTTCTTACTGTTGGCGGAGCCAATCTGTCTGCTTTTGTTGGAATTGGCGCGGGCAGTGAAGATCAGTACGGTCTTGACATTTCCGGGGTGAACTTCGCTCTGGCAGTCGCCACGGATCAAATGCCGACAGGCAGAAGATGGACGTCACTTCAGGCCACAGCCAACAGTGTTACCTTTAATGGTATTCCCGCAGTTTCCATCGGCGGAGATAATCTTGCGATCGACATAAATTTGGGCAGCGACAGCTTATTGTTTGGTGATGCAGTCATTGATTACACCCGGACAACAGTGACGGTGCCAACCGGTGTTGATTCCGACATCACTCTCACCTTGGATGGCGCCGATGGTCAGTTGATGAGGGCCAGCGGTAACCTCGACATTAACGTGTTTGACTTTTTTACCGCGAGCGGTTCGGTTGCCTTTGAAAAGAAGGAAGCTACTCTTAATGTAATAGATGGGGACGGCAACGTCACTCCGACCGAAGTTGAGATGCTCACACTGGGCGGCGCTCATCTCAGTGCATTTGTCGGTATCGGCGGCGGTACTGATGAGCGTTACGGTCTTGCTATCGATAATGTGAATTTTGGCCTGGTCATGGCTTCAGACAAGGATCGATTGGCATCAAATCTGTTTATGAAAAGGGAATGGACTACCCTGCAGGCGTCTGTCGGTAATGTTTCAATTGAAGGCATACCAACGGTAACTCTCAGTGCGACCAATCTTGAGGTCGCGGTCAATCTGGGCAACGAAAGTCTGCTGCTGGGTGATTCATTTCTCGATTATGCAACGGTTGGTGTTGATGTGCTGACTGGCACCGGCACAACCATGACCATGACTATTGATGGTAACGATGGGCAGTTGGTGCGGGCCAGCGGTGATTTTTCCATCGGTTTGTCTGATTTTGTCACCGTAAATGGTTCTGTCGCTTTTGAGAAAAAAACTGCGATTCTGAATATTATGGAGGAGGATTTTACCTCTACCCCGACAGCTGTTGATCTGCTGACCTTTGGTGGCAGTAACCTCAATGCATTTGTCGGAATTGGTGGTAACTCCGATGATGGCTACGGCCTCGAGCTGACTGGTGTTGATGTGGCTCTAGTCATGGCGACGGATCAAGATCGTACCATTGCCAGTAATATGCAAATACGGCAATGGGTCTCCCTTGAAGCTTCAGCCAAAAATGTTACCTTTAACGGTATACCGACTGTTGCCATCACCGGTGATAACCTTGAAATAAATGTCAATCTTGCCAACCAGAGTGTGCTTTTTGGCGATACGGTCATCGACTATGCAACAACCGGTCTTGATGTCCTTGCCGGAACCGGAAAACAGATAACCATGACCATGGATGGTCACGACGGAGAGCTTCTCCGGGCTTCGGGCGAGCTTTCCCTCAGCGCCTTTAAATTCTTCTCAGCCAGTGGGTCATTTGCTTTTGAAAAGAAAACAACAACTTTGAACACTCTTGATGGCGATACCGCCGCTCAGTACGAAGTTGACCTGCTGACCATCGGCGCCACCAATGTCACCGCCTTTGCCGGTATCGGCGATGCAGCAGACGGTGTTGGCCTAAAGCTTCTTAATGCTGATTTTGCACTGCTGTTGGCACAGGAAAAATCTGACCTGCCGTTAGTTTCTCCGTATCAATGGAGTGCGCTCAAGGCGAGCGCCGATTCAGTATCATTGTATGGAAACAGTGACGTGCATATCACCGGCAACAACTTATCAGTAGAGATCAATAACTCTGCTGATCCGAAATTAGGAGGATTCTTTGGCGGTGGGCCGCTTCTCGATTTCTCCGCAAGCGCCTATGAAGTCTTGGCCGGAACAAACAAGACCATAGCCCTTGATATGGACGCCGCCGAAGGTGACCTGATGAGGGTCAGTGGCGAGTTGGATGTTAATCTGCTTAATGTCGTGACATTCAGCGGTTCCATGGCTTTCGAAAAACGCTCAGCCACCGTCAACGTCTTCGATCCGGATGCTCTCATCGGCCCGGATAGCGAAAATGTGGATGTCGATATAATGACCCTTGCAGGGAGCGGGATTCATGCGTTTGTCGGCGCTAAAGGCGGTTCTGCTGATCAAGTCGGAATCGAGTTGAAAGAGGTTGACTTTGCTCTGGTCTTTGTGACCGAAGCAGACACCTTGTTTGCCCCCAGAGTATGGACAACTTTTCAGGCTACAGCCGGATATGCCGGAATTGTCGGCATAGACGCACTCAAACTCCAATCGAAAGACATTGAAATTGCAGTCAATCTGGCTGCAGATGACGCTACGGTGGTCGATTACAAAACTCTGCCACTTACGGTGAAAGCCGGTCCGACAGAGACTATCACACTTGCTATCGACGGCAGCCAGGGGGCACTCTTTGAGGTGACCTTACATGAAGCGCTCCTGTCAGTATCCCAGTTTGTCTATATTTTCGGCGATGTCTCGTTCCGTCAGGTTAGTAATGTATCACTTGATGTTACAGCGGGGTTGGGGCCT
>CAIRND010000674.1 GCA_903879825.1 uncultured Geobacteraceae bacterium | reverse complement strand
TCCCGTACATTAATCGGAAAGCTTGCCAGCGGCAATCGTGTCAATCTTGAACGAGCCCTCAGACTGGGCGACCGCCTGGGAGGGCATATCGTCAGCGGCCATATTGACTGCACCGGCCGACTGCTCCGATCTGAACTCCGTTCCGGCAACCACCAGCTGCAGTTTGGCCTGCCGCCTGATCACGCCCGCTATCTGGTGGAGAAAGGTTCGGTAACAATTGACGGCATCAGCCTGACCGTCAATGCGGTCTCTCAGGAAGGTTTTTCAGTTAATATTATTCCGCTTACCTATGCAAACACCACCCTCGGCCAGCTTAAAATCGGCGACCAGGTAAATATTGAAACAGATATAATTGGCAAATACGTTGAGCGTCTTACGTCACCCTGGAAATCCGGTGGCGGCCTGAGTATGAAAACACTCGCAGAAAATGGATTTATTTAAAAAGGAAGGCACATCATGTCCGTATCAACTATTGAAGAAGCAATTGAAGACATCCGCCAGGGTAAAATGGTTATCCTGGTTGATGATGAGGATCGTGAGAATGAAGGGGATCTGACACTTGCCGCAGAATCGGCCACGGCAGAGAATATCAATTTCATGGCAAAATATGGTCGCGGTCTGATCTGCCTGACTCTGACACCGGAAAAATGCGAAGACCTGGGACTACGCCCGATGGTGCGCGACAATACGTCACCGTTTGAAACCGCGTTTACTGTGTCGATTGAAGCAAAACATGGCGTGACGACCGGCATCTCGGCGGCTGATCGTGCCCTGACGATTGTCACGGCAGTTGCTGACAATGCAAGTTCGAAGGATCTGGTCAGTCCCGGTCATATTTTTCCGCTGAGAGCGCGCAAAGGCGGTGTTCTGGTACGCCTTGGCCAAACTGAAGGTTCCGTCGACCTCGCTCGTCTGGCAGGCATGAAACCGGCCGGCGTCATCTGCGAAATCATGAATGACGACGGCACGATGGCCCGCATGCCGGAACTGAAAGTTTTTGCCAAAGAGCACGACATAAAGATCTGCACGATCGCTGATCTGGTGGCCTATCGCCTCAAAAACGAGCGTCTGGTGCGCACGGTGGCCGAAGCGCGACTGCCCTCCTCTTTCGGCGGAGAATGGCGGGCAATCGGCTTTGAAAACGAAATCGACCATCTTGAGCATATCGCCCTGGTAAAAGGGACACTGAAAAAAGATCAGCCGGTACTGGTCAGGGTGCACTCGGAATGTCTGACGGGAGACGTGCTTGGCAGCCAGCGCTGTGACTGTGGCGATCAATTGCATCGTGCCATGGAGCAGATTGCAGCCGAGGGGAGCGGAGTAATCCTGTACATGAGACAGGAGGGTCGCGGCATCGGTCTGGTCAACAAGTTGAAAGCGTATGAACTGCAGGACAACGGACGTGATACGGTCGAAGCAAACCTGGAACTCGGTTTTAAAGCCGACCTGCGCGACTATGGCATCGGCGCCCAGATTCTGCTGGCGCTTGACATTACTAAAATTCGTCTACTGACCAATAATCCAAAAAAACTGATCGGACTGCAAGGGTATGGTATTGATATCGTTGAGCGGGTTGCCATAGAGTCGGAACCGACTGACACCAACCGGGACTATCTGGAAACCAAGCGGGAAAAGATGGGGCATCTGCTGGGGAACCTGTAATGAACATTCTTCTGCATACCTGCTGCGGCCCGTGCGCCCTCTTTCCGCTGCAGCAGCTTCGGACAACCGGTCATCAGGTGACCGGCTTTTTCTACAATCACAATATTCACCCGTATCAGGAATATGCACGCCGACGCGATGCCGTTATTCAAATGTCAGAACAGCAATCGCTGCCGATGATAATGCGTGACGACTACGACCTGGAAGGTTTTCTCGCCCAGGTTGCGGCCGCGCCCGATGCACGCTGCAGCTATTGCTATGCATCGCGCCTGACAGCGGCGGCACAGGCTGCAGCGGAAGGTGGCTTCGATGCGTTTACCGCCTCGCTACTCTACAGCAGATATCAGAAGCATGATGAAATAGCGGCGCTGGGGGAACGGATCGGGAATGAATATGGAGTGCCATTTTACTACCAGGATTTTCGGGCAGGATGGCAGGAAGGAATTAAGCTTTCCAAGGAGCAGGGATTGTATCGCCAGCAGTACTGTGGCTGCATTTACAGCGAGAAGGAGCGCTATCTCCCCAAGGTAAAACCGTTATAATTCCGGCCAGAATACACAACAAAAAAAGCCCGTGTCGCCACGGGCTTTTTTTGTAATCAGTAACGATCAATGCTAATT
>CAIRND010000673.1 GCA_903879825.1 uncultured Geobacteraceae bacterium | reverse complement strand
GGCCGAGATGGAGCGAATATTCCTTGCCATTGATCCGGGCAACCCTGATGACGAAGCCCTGAATGCCGTATTCAGATCGGCTCACTCTATTAAGGGAGGAGCCGGGACATTTGGTTTTCCCGACATGACGGTGGTGACTCACACTCTTGAGACATTACTTGATCGCGTCAGGCGCCACGAAATAGCTCTCACCGAAGCAATGGTAGGGGTCTTCCTACAGGCCGGTGATGCCATAAGCATGCAACTGGCCGGACACCGTGACGGCAGCGCCGTTGATCAGCGGGTAATTGAAAATGTCTGCGAACAACTGAGCTTAATTACCGGCAGGAGCGCAACATCAACTGATACGACTGGACAGACTCGTCCGTCTGATACGACTAATCCGACGGAAAAAACCCAAAAGACCAACTACCATATTATTTTCACCCCTCCACCGAACCTGTACGCCCGCAGGGTGCGCATGGAACCGATCTTTGAAGAATTGGCCGAAATGGGCGACTTCACGGTATCCGCTACGTTTGTACCGCACGATGAATTTACTGCCTATGATCCGACCTGCTGCCTGGTCACGTGGGAGATGACTCTGGCTACCATTCGGCCGGCGAGTGACATCCTTGAAATATTCATGTTCGTTGCGGATGTGGAGGAAGTCAGCGTTGAAAAGATTTCCCCGCCAATGAATGAGACTGCGCATTTCGGAGAAATCCTTGGCCGGCGTATGTACGACAAAAACGAAACCGCCCCCGGAGCATATGACCGGAGACTTAACGAAAATGCCGAAGCGACATCAATTCGCGTCGGAGTTGCCAAGGTTGATCAACTGATCAACCAGATGGGCGAACTGGTCATTACCCAGGCGATGCTGGCTCAGAGTGCCAAGCAGCTCGACCCGGTGCAATTCGAGAGTCTTCATCGCAGCCTGTCGCTTCTCGAGCGGAATACCCGCGACCTCCAAGAAAGTGTCATGTCGATTCGCATGATGCCGATTAACTTCATCTTCAGCCGTTTCCCACGCCTGGTGCGTGATCTGGCAGACAAACTGGGCAAACAGGTTGAACTGAAACTAATGGGGGAGACCACCGAGCTTGACAAGGGGTTGGTAGAGAAACTGGCAGACCCACTGACACACCTTGTTCGTAACAGCCTCGACCATGGCATCGAGCTGCCCGGGGCACGTATCGCTGCCGGCAAGTCGCCCGGTGGCACGATCACCCTCAAGGCATCACAGCTGGGTGGGCGGGTTGTCGTAGAGGTGTCAGATGACGGCGCGGGTCTCGACCGGGTTAGAATCATGGCGAAAGCCGCCCAACAGGGTCTAGCGGTGGCGGATTCGATGAGTGACGACGAGGTCTGGCAGTTGATTTTTGCTCCCGGTTTTTCGACTGCCGATCAGGTGACTGATGTCTCAGGCCGCGGAGTAGGAATGGACGTGGTACTGAGAAACGTCACTGCGATGGGGGGGCGTGTCACCGTATTTTCCAATCAGGGCATGGGGAGTCGCGTCGTTATCTCTCTGCCGCTGACCCTGGCCATACTGGACGGACTTTCGGTGCGGGTCGGAAAGGAGATCTTCATAGTACCGCTCAATTCGATCATCGAGTCGTTACAACCACGCAGTGAAGATCTGAACGAGGTTGGACGCGATAATACCACTGTGCATGTCCGGGGAGAATACCTCCCGCTGATACGCCTGGGTGATATTTTTTCTATCCCCAATGCAGTTCGGCGCCCCGAAGAGGCGGTAGTCATGCTGATTGAGGCGGAAGGAGAACATCTGGCGCTTCTGGTAGATGAATTACTGGGGCAACACCAAGTGGTGATAAAGAGTTTAGAAACAAATTATCGCAAAGTAGACGGCACCGCAGGCGCAACCATACTTGGAGACGGCCAGGTCGCACTGATTCTGGATGCGGTCGATGTGGTCAGGCTCTGGCGAAGGAAATAGAGATCCCCCTCCCCTGCTGGAGGACGGGGTAAACGCATCACATTTACACAGGAGGAATGCATGAATATGAATGAACAGACAATCAAGTCGGCCGAAGGCGGAGTGCGGGAGTATCTCACTTTCAGCCTGGGGAAGGAAGAGTACGCCATGGACATTCTTAAAGTTCAGGAGATTCGCGGTTACGATTCGGTTACCCACATTGCCAATTCCCCCAGTTTTATGAAGGGGGTCATCAACCTGCGCGGCGTGATCGTACCGATTATCGACATGCGGATCAAATTCAACCTGGGCGAGGTGGTGTACGACGAGTTCACCGTGGTGATCATCATGAAAGTTCTTGGCCGGATAATCGGCATGGTGGTGGACGGCGTCTCGGATGTAGTCACTCTGCCGGCAGACCAGATCAAACCAGCACCAGAGTTTGGCTCAAACATCAACGCCGAGTACATAACCGGCATCGGCACGGTCAACGAGCAGATGCTGATCCTGACAGATATAGAGCGCCTCATTGGAAGCGACGAGATGCAACTAATGGCAACGGCCGATAACCAGCTTGATCTGGCGGCCTAAGAAAATAAAAACCAACAGGGAGGAGTACACCATGAATGAATGCCAGACAAAACCGTTGCTGCCGAATTATTCCGGCTGTCTTGTTGAAAATCCCATATGCAATCATGCTGTCCGTTTCGGCTTTAGTTACATATGTGAGCATCCAAACCACAAAGAGTTTGTTGTTACTGAAACGCCGGATTATGAGCCGAATGCACACTATCACACGTTGCGTGAATCAAGACGCCAGGAATACATTTCCAAGATCAAGGGATACATTGAAAATTTATAACAAGAAGTACAGTTAACCAATAGGAGGAACACCCAATGAACTGGTTTTACAATTTAAAACTAAGCACAAAGCTTCTCAGCGGATTTATCCTGGTGGCCCTGTTTGCCGGCACAGTCGGCCTTGTTGGCACCATAAAGATAAAACAGGTCGATGACGCAGATACAGCGCTCTATGAGCAGAACGCCAAACCGCTCGGCAATTTGGCGCAGTTTGCAGTTGCCTTCCAGCGAACACGGGTCAACGCCCGTGATGTCATCTACGCAGAAACCGCTGAAGAGAGAACCCGTTACACAACCAGAATCGACGTACTGAGCAAGCTGATGCAGGATGCGCTTGCCCAGTACGAAAAGGGAGATATGTCCGCAGAGGACAAAAAATTGACCGCCGATATAAAGTCGGATTGGGCTGCGTACCAACCGGTGGTGAAAAAGATTGCCGCTTTGGCTGCAGCCGGAAAACAGGACGAGGCGGTTAAGCTGATGAAGTCTGAAGGGGCGGTTGTCGCCAAGGCAATGAACGATATTATTGATAAGACAATAGATAGCAACGAAAAAGACAGTAAAGCAAAATCTGATGGGAACACAGTATTGGCCAACGGCGCTGTGAAACTCATGATTGTTCTGGTCGTGGCAGCCATGCTGTTGGCTGTCGGATTGGGAATCTTCATCAGCCGAATCATCATGCGCCAGCTCGGTGTTGATCCCAAAGAACTTGGTGAGGTTGCCAACCGTGTCGCCGTGGGCGATCTTTCCCGCGAGATCACGCTAAAATCCGGGGATAGCAGTAGTGTCATGGCCGCGATGAAGAAGATGGTAGATACAATAAAAGCATTGGTTGCGGATGCAGCCCTGCTTTCCGAAGCAGCCGTGGCCGGCAGATTATCAACCCGCGCTGACGCCGGCAAACACCAAGGCGACTTCCAAAAAATCGTTGTCGGTGTCAACGAAACACTTGATTCAGTCATTGGTCCGCTGAACGTAGCTGCTGAATATGTTGACCGCATCTCCAAAGGTGACATTCCACCAAAAATTACTGATTCCTACAACGGTGACTTCAACGAGATCAAGAACAATCTCAACGTTCTGGTCGAGGCTATGAACTCGGTGACCGAAATTGCCACACAGATCGCCCTGGGCAACCTGTCGATGGAGGTACACGAACGCTCGCCGCAGGATCAGTTGATGCAGGCTTTGACACGCATGATGACCCAACTGAAAACACTGGCGGACGTAGCCGAACAGATTGCCGACGGCAACCTGACCGTGAATGTCAAGCCGGCTTCCGCGAGTGATGCCATTGGCAATGCCTTTGTTACCATGGTGGCAAACCTGCGCGAGATCGTCGGTGATGTGGGAGATGGCAGCGACTCCATCGCCACCGCGACAAAACAGATTGCCACCGGCAATGCCGACATGGCCCAGCGTACTGAGAGTCAGGCATCATCCTTGGAAGAGATCGCTTCCAGCATGGAAGAGCTGACCTCAACCGTCAAGCAGAACGCCGACAATTCGCAGCAGGCCAACCAATTGGCAATCGACGCCAGCGACGTGGCAATCAAGGGAGGTAATGTCATCAAACGCGTGGTTGATACGATGGATTCCATTAGCGGCAGTTCCAAGAAAATTGCCGATATCATCTCCGTCATTGACGGCATCGCGTTTCAGACCAACATTCTGGCTCTGAATGCGGCGGTTGAGGCGGCACGGGCGGGCGAGCAGGGGCGCGGGTTCGCCGTCGTTGCCGGTGAGGTGCGTAATCTGGCCCAGCGTAGCGCGGCGGCAGCTAAAGAGATCAAAGAGCTGATCAGTGACTCGGTGGATAAGGTCGGCAACGGCAGCAAGTTGGTTGGAGAGGCCGGTCAGACCATGCAGGAGATCGTCTCCAGCATTAAACGGGTGACCGACATCATGGCCGAAATTTCGGCTGCCTCAATTGAGCAGTCCAGCGGTATCGAGCAGGTCAACACCGCCATCACCAGCATGGACGAAACGACTCAGCAGAATGCTTCGGTAGTTCAGCAGGCATCGGCAGCCGCCAGCGCGCTGGATGAACAGGCCCGTCTGCTGGTTGAGGCGGTCAATCGCTTCCAGATGGCGGACGGCAGCGGAAGCTCACGGCGTCATAAATCTGCCAACAACAAGCAGACCCCGGAAACTTCACCGCAGGCTGTTGATCAACGCTCAAAGCAGCCTCATCCGGTTAAAAAGCGCCCGGAAGGCTTCACTCGTAAAGCAGATGGTGCCGGCTACGGCAGGGGGCAAGCTAAAGCAGCTGTTTTCAACCCTCCCCTGGCCAAGGCTGTCGGTCATGATACGGAGTGGAGTGAGTTTTAAATTCCCCCTAGCCCCCCTTTCTTAAAGGGGGGGACTGTAAGCCTCCCCCTTTAAGAAAGGGGGATTGAGGGGGATTTGCCTTTGAAGTCAGTTTTTCACACGGAGCCGAAAATGCCTCAACCGACTTCTACATCCAACTTCAAATACGGGGATACGTGTTATGAATTCGGCTTCACCGCCGATGACTTCACGCGCATCAGCAGCCTGATGTATCAACAGGCAGGCGTGTGCCTTCCCCCCAATAAAGCTGAGATGGTCTACAACCGGCTATCCCGCCGTTTGCGTGCTTTGACGTTGAATACTTTTACAGAATATCTGGACCTTCTCACCAAGGGGAACGGCGATGAATGGAGGTATTTTATTGGCGCACTGACCACACACCTGACCGCCTTTTTCCGGGAAGAACACCATTTTCCGATTCTGGCAGAGCATGCCGAAAAAAAAGCAGCGGGCGGCAGGGTCAGGCTCTGGAGTTGTGCGGCATCCACCGGCGAAGAACCATACTCAATGGCGATTGCCATGGCGGAACAGTTCGGCACTCTCTACCCGCCGGTAGATATCCTGGCAACAGATATTGATCCAGGCGTTCTTGAAACAGCTCAGAGCGGTATCTATCCGATCGAACGCGTTGAATCCTTATCCGACAAGATCGTGCGGAAATATTTTCTGCGCGGTGACGGGGACTACAAGGGCTTTATAAAGGTCCGTCCGGAATTAAAACGGATGGTCACCTTTGAAACGCTCAATTTACTGGCTCCGGTCTGGCCATCAAAAGGTACCTACGATGCAATCTTCTGCCGCAATGTCATGATCTATTTTGACCGTTCCACCCAGAAGCGGGTGCTGAAGCATGCCCTGCGCAATCTCAAGGCGGATGGCCTCCTGTTTGCCGGACATTCGGAGAATCTCAATCATGTGGCCGAACTGTTTAATCCGTGCGGAAAAACTGTGTATCAACCAAGAAGGTCAGTGCCTGTGTGTAGTTCTGAATTGGAATACGGAAATGAGTGTTACGCATAGAGCACCTAATAAACAGCCAGAGGATACCACTATGAATGCATCCCAAAACGTACCAACAATAGGATTTTCAAACAACGACACCTGTGCCGATCAGGCAACCGATGTCCGCCTGCAGCGACTGCAGCAGAATGCCTCACACATGGAGCGGCTCCAGCTGCGCAAAAGCGACGAGAGTAATAATTTATGGGGCGTCATGACGCCTTGCCCCGAGGATGCGAAGAAAATCCAGCGCACGCATGAGCGGGTTACCATTGATCAGACTCACCATGCTGCAACGGGAGAAATACTGGGCGTTATAGCCCATAAGTGGCGGCAGCCGTTGAACGCAATATCGCTTATTGTTCAAAACGTGGCGGATGCCTGGAAACATGGTGAGTTGAATGATGCAATCATGGAACGTTTTGAGCACAGGATTCTGGAACAGATCAACCTGCTCAACAGTACTATTGACGACAGCCGCAGTTACTTCGCAGCAGATACTGCCACAGAGGTCTTTGATCCGGCAGAAAGCGTAAGAACAGTCGTAAACCAGCTATCCGGGTGGTTTTCCCGTTATATAACCATTGATGTCCGGGTCGCGAATGAATCGGGCGGAACAGTCCGGGCTGTGGGTTGTAAAAATGCCTTCGAGCGGGTGATCGTCAACCTGCTCTGCAACGCCAACGATGCCATTGAGGAACGCCAGTGCGGAAACAGCCACACATCAAGCGGCATTATCACCGTCGACATAACGTGCAGTGACGAGGATATCGTCATTCGTGTAGAGGATACCGGCGGTGGTATCGACGCATCGAACGCGGCACAGATATTCAAACCATACTTTACCACCAAAAGCAAAGCTGATGGATTCGGTATGGGGCTGTACCTGTCCCGTCTGATCGTTGAGAACAGCATGAATGGCGGTTTGTGGTTTGAGAACATCCCCGGAGGTGCACAGTTCAATATCCGGCTGCCCGCCCTAAGGGGCGAGAGAGCGTGAGTAATGAACATAAATGCAGGACGTAACGAACGTCCTGCTACGGCAGAAGGTGAAATAGAATTGGAGAATCTGTCATGAAAGATGAGTATTCCCTATCAAATACCCACCACAGGCGTAGCCTGGACAGCGCCGAGCATCAACAGGCGATGGAAACTTTGCTGAAGAACAATAAACATCTCAACAATCTATTCAACTATGCCAGCGCGCCGATACTCGTATGGGATGCCGATTTCATAATCACCCGCCTCAATAACGCCTTCGAGGCACTTACCGGAATACCATCCTGTCTGATTATCGGCACAAACGTTGCCACCCTGTTTTCTCACGAACAACTAGAGCGCTCCCTTGATCTTATCTCGGCTACATATGCCGGTGCGCATTGGGATTCCGTTGAAATCCCGATCATACATATCGACGGTTCTCTCAAAATTGTGCTGTGGAACTCGTCAACGATATTTGATGAGGATGGTGTGACTCCGGTGGCGACCATAGCGCAAGGTATTGACATTACTGAGCGTACACGGATTGAGGATGAGTTGCGGCAGGCCAAAATTGCCGCCGAATCAGCCAACAAGGCCAAATCGGCATTCCTTGCTACGATGAGTCATGAAATCCGCACACCGCTGAACGCCTTGACCGGGAACTTGACTCTTCTCAGCACTACCTCGCTTACCGGGCTTCAACAGAAATGTATGCGGGACTGTACCAGTGCATCTCAGATGCTGTTACGGGTGATCAACGATATCCTCGATTTTTCCAAGATCGAGGCAGGCAAAATAACACTGATTAAGGAAAGCTTCTCACCGGCCAAAATGCTTAATGGCCTAGTTAGCATCTACACCGCTCGTGCCGAAGAGAAGCAACTGCGCCTCAACCTGGAGGTTCTTTCGTTCCTGCCCGACTTCATCCTCGGAGATCGGCAGCGCCTGAGCCAGATAATTTCTAATCTCCTCTCCAACGCCATCAAGTTCACCAAACAGGGAGAGGTCATGCTTTCCGTCTCAACCAGGTTTGAAGATGACAAGACGATCAAACTGGTCTTGAGTGTCAGCGATAGCGGTATCGGCATTCCTCCGACTGAACAGCACTCAGTCTTCGACAGTTTTACCCAGCTTGAAAATTTTAGTACCCGCCGTAATGTCGGAACCGGTCTGGGTTTGGCAATAAGCAAGCGCCTGGTTGAGATGATGGAGGGAGAGATATTCCTGACGAGTACGCCGGGCGTGGGCACCACTTTTACCCTCACGATTCCGGTCACTCTCAGCGAATCACCGACACGGGCCATAGCGAAAAAACAGATCCGGGCAACGGCGAGAAAAGTATTGTTAGCTGACGATGAACCGATCGGCAGAGAGATCGCTACCGCCCTGCTCGAGCGTAATGGGCACTCGGTAGTAGCGGTGGAGGACGGCGCCACAATCCTGGAAATGATGCAGCGGGAACGGTTTGACATCCTCCTGACGGACATATCAATGCCGGACATGGACGGCATCCAGGTGGCGCAAATCATCCGTTCCGGCGAACGAAAAGGCATCGATCCGCTCACCCCGATCATCGCCTTGACGGCACATGCCTTCCCGGAAGATCGTGAGCGCTTTCTTTGCTGCGGCATGAATGATTACATCAGTAAACCGATCAATTTCGAAGAACTGCTGGGACTGATAGAAGAGAACTGCGGTAATGTCGAATAAAAAAAGAGGATATACATGCCGATAAAAGTTCTCATTGTTGATGACTCTGCTTTGGTCAGGAGCCTGTTGACCGAGGCAATAAACAGCCAGCCGGATATGACGGTAGTCGGCACCGCACCGGATCCATTCATCGCCCGCGACCGCATCAAGGCTTTGGATCCTGATGTACTGACTCTGGATGTGGAGATGCCGCGCATGGACGGGTTGGTTTTTTTG
>CAIRND010000672.1 GCA_903879825.1 uncultured Geobacteraceae bacterium | reverse complement strand
TTTGCGGGTAACAAAAGTTTCTCCGCGCCGTGGTGATTCGTGGTTAAACAGGATACCGTTGCAGGCATACATGCCGTAGGCTTCACGGTAATTGACCGTTATCCAGTAAGCATATAATTTAGCCACTGCGTAGGGTGAACGGGGATAAAAGGGGGTAGTTTCTTTTTGCGGGGTTTCCTGAACCAATCCATACAGCTCAGAGGTTGAAGCCTGATAGAAACGGGTCTTTTTATCCAGTCCCAGCAACCGAATAGATTCAAGTAAACGTAGTGTACCGACACCATCTGCCTCGGCTGTGTATTCCGGTGACTCAAAGCTGACCGCCACATGGGACTGGGCACCTAGATTATAAACCTCATCAGGCTGAACGATTTGCATTATGCGGGTTAAGTTTGACGAGTCGGTCAAATCACCGTAATGAAGTTTGAAATTAGCATCTTTTATGTGCGGGTCCTGATAGATATGATCGACTCGCTGGGTGTTCAAAGATGAAGCACGACGCTTGATGCCATGAACCTCGTAGCCCTTCTCCAGAAGCAATTCCGCAAGGTACGATCCATCCTGACCGGTCACACCGGTAATGAGTGCTTTTTTCATATATATCAGAGACTCCTTCATTTTTTTGAATAGCCGAGCGTTGTGAGGTGCAGTCTTATGGTTATAACATTTTTTAGTGTTAGCTTATTTATCACAGAGGATGGTAAAAGTCATTATTTCAAATGTTTCGTTTTAGGGAGATCAAGTTGGAAACCAACCCCATTATCGATAAAATAAGAAAACTGCTGGCACTATCAAATTCCAGCAACGAACACGAAGCGGCTTTGGCAGCTTCACATGCACAGCGGTTGTTGTCAGAACATAATCTGGCAATGGCAGACATTGAATCGGATATCAAACCGGATTCGGCCGACAGAGTAGAAACTTCCGTATCAAAAACCCTTCCAAAATGGGTCCGTCACTTGTCAGCAGGAATATGTAGCGCATTCGATTGCCAGGCTATTCATAATCCTGCTATCGGTAAACTTACTTTTATCGGCGTCGGAGCCGACGTACAGATCGCCGTATATACATTTACCTTTCTCGAAAGGACTGTCAGAAGATTGTGTACAAACTATGTACGACATCAAGTTTCAGACCAGACACCAAACCGCCAACGTGAGTTATTACGACAGTCATATTACCTGGGAGCCGTTTCGACAATTAACGACACACTAAGGGCACAAAAGCAGTCTACACCGGTTACTTCAGGTGCATTGGTTCCGATCAAAGACGCGCTAATAAAAAAGACCATAAGCGAGATGGGACCGATAAGAACGGTTAAAAGCAGAAAAAGCTATATAAATGCACATGCTTACAATAAAGGGAGACTGGATGGCACACAGGTGGGTGTTAATCATGGAATTGGGGGAAGTAATTCTGCACAGCAAATAACAGCACAATCAGTAAACTGATACAACGGTGATACAAAATAAAACAGCCACCCAGGAATTAAGCTAAGTGGCTGTTTTATTTTTTGGTCGTGCGACAAGATTTGAACTTGCGACCACTAGACCCCCAGTCCCGCAAGCTATAATTGCTTTTTCTTGTGTACAGCTTAACACACCAATAACACTATATAATTTATATTTCATCGGCATATCGATGCACCCGTAAGCAGAGTATATATATGCCTTAAAAGCCTTTACTGGCGAGACGTTAACACAATTAAGTAAAAAATAAAGTAAAGGACCTATACCGTATACCGGTCAGGCTAAGCGTCATGACCCAGCACTTTTTGCTTCAACATATTCAACGGAACCGACCGCAGAGGAACAAACACTCCGAAGAGTGTCACGGCAGCAGCATAAGCGTATTATGGATCGTGCCGGGATTAGCACTCGTGAAGTCATGCCTGCGATATTTCATACAAGGAAGGGTATAAATGTGTGAAAAGGTCTCTCACAGTCGATCAAAGTTTTCTTGGATCCGCTTTATGATCGAATCAAACGGAATCAACCCCGCATAGTACAGACCTTCAGTTTTTGCATATTCAGCTTTGTATAGTTCTGAAATCGCTGGATCCAGAAATTGGAATGCCTGGTTTTCAGAAATGCACCTGGCATCCTCTTTGCGAAAGCGCTGTTCCTTACGCTCCCGATATGTCTCTGTACCAATAAACTCCTGAACTCGTGCATCTGCCAGTAAACAATAGATGTCGTAATAGTGTCGTAGAAAGTTTACGGGAAAACCTCCCGATTCCTGTTGCTGACGGAATTTGGTTGATACAGCCTGAAGTTTTTCAACCAGCGTATAGGCAGGATGATAGCATTTCACCTGCAAGGCCCTGTTATCGGTGAACGTTACGCCACTTATTGCGGCCTTATCAAGTGCCCACGACGAAATATCCACCGCGCTATTGGGCGCTGTGTCATCAAAGCCTACTTCCAGTAGTATTCCTGGTTTCAGCCCCGCGATAGCCTGTAAGGTCGTCGGATATAACAAGCGTATCCCGGCACCGCGAAACTGTTCGTCATCAAATGCGTAGTCACGAATAATGCTCTCAATTCCCGGTATACGTATATTTTCTGCCAACCAGCCAAAGAAACTACGGCGTGACTCAACATGTGTCGGTTTTTGATGGTTTTTCCCGGCCATGACCTGCAACTCGGCAGGTGGTTCGATACGAATATCAATGTCCTCAGAGAAACGTTCGATAATACGGTATCCCTTGGAAAGCGAGGTGCCTCCCTTCAGCTCAAAGATAAATCCCTGTTTTGCTAAGCCATACAGAACATGCATGATCCAGTAATCCTTCTCTATCAACTGCGGCAGAATATGCCGTTCGTTTGAGACCACATGGACTAGGTCACGGAAATCTTTTTGTTCGTGCAGATATCTGTCAGTGTGCACTGGCAATTGCCTCCTCTACAAATTTCCGAGTAGCCACTTTGGCGTAGTTGTTTGCAGCAGCGGAGAGACGTTTCGCATCCATTTCCGGCACTTTTGCGCGTACCCTGGCAAGAACGGCATCGCGATCTTCCGCCAGTTGATTCAAATTATTCACCAGGTCGACCAGTAAGAATTCGACAGTTACTTTTTTCGGGAAACGCGGTTTTCTGTGAAACTCAAACAGTTGTCCGCCAAGTTCGAAGCGTCCGTGTCGTTTGTGGTTGTAAACAATTTGATAGTTATAGAGCTGTGTTGTGCCCAGACCAAGAGCATTATAGTCATTGGGAGACGTCACCAGATAATCGTCGTCTTTTAAGAACGAGGTGAGCAACTTGTCTGTATTGGCAGGTAACACGCCAAAGCGGGAACGCTGCGGACATTGATATAATCCGCTGCCAACCTTCACTAGCGTGCCCTCACTGACCAAACCGGCAACATCACGATCAACACTTCGTGACAGTTTTTCGAGATCAGCGCGGCGATAGACCTGACCGGGTTTCAATTTTTTTTTGACATTTTCCAGAGCATTCATGACGTTTACCCCCGAAAAAGCATATCAGCTTGGGTGGAGTATTTCAATATTTTTGTTAAATATTCATGCATGACAAGCCCAAAGATATTGAAAATAGTGCGTTTTGTGATTGTATTCGTCATGATTTGGCGCTACAGATCAACTACCGCTGAGTGCAGGCTGGACACAGATAGGTTATTGGGTACACATCGTTTGTTGAAAGGGGGCTGTTGTAAGGGAGAAGACCGCACTTTATAATTTCAGGGGCGGCTTTTTATGAGGTCATTAAAATTCTCATTTACGACACATACGCTACACATTTTACACAAAATCAGAAACAGGGACTCAACCGAATCGGCTAAGTCCCTTTGTTTATGGTCGGTGCGACAAGATTTGAACTTGCGACCACTAGACCCCCAGTCCACTTTATATGCAATTTAGCCCCCTTTACTGCCCTCTTGCCATCTAACCAACTACCCGTTTTTAAAGTTTTTTCTTTCATTTCGTTTCAATTTGCCTTAAAGTTGTTTCGGTAGTTTTCACAAAATTTGGTTCAAGATTGGTTCAAGTTTTTTAGGGGGTGATTTATGCCGACGATGAAGCTTACAGAAAAAACTGTTGAGCGGCTACCTTTTTCTGCTGACTCTATTGAATACTATGACACCAAAATCATAGGGTTCGGGGTAAGGACAGGGAAAAAATCTAAAACCTATTTTGTCAAAGGGCGGGCCGATGGAGAACAGTTTAAACGATCCATAGGTATCGTCGGCATTATGGAGTTTGATGACGCTTCAGAATTAGCCCACAAGGCGATAAAGGATGCAAGCCAAGGCTTGCATCCAGAAGAAAGCAAGAAAGCCGCTCAGGCTATCAAAACGAAAGCCGAAAGAGGCAATGCAACCCTTGAATGGTTCTTCAATGATTATACCGCCACCCGAAAGACATTAAAGCAAAGTACAAAAGACCATTACAAGGAAGGGCTTGGTTATTATGTTCCGGAATGGTTGCAAAAACCATTGCAGGATATTTCAACCGAAATGGTTGTCTCGAAACATGCTGAAATAGGAAAAAAATCTAAATCGCAGGCAAATCATACTTTCAAGGTGATACGCGCAATTTTCAATCATGCCAATACTCTGTATGATGATTTATTCCCTAAAAATCCGGTAACGATACTATCAAGGCTATCAGCCTGGTACAAAATACCTCGAAAGAAAAATTATCTGAAACCATCACAGCTTAAGACGTTTTACAAATCGTTACATAATCACCCAGGCGTGATTGCGGATTATCTTGAAGTTCTCCTGCTGACTGGATGCCGTCCAAATGAAGTCGCCTCTCTTAAATCAACTATGCTGTTCCTAAAAGACGGCCTAATCACACTTGATGAAACCAAAACTACTGAAGATTACCTAATACCGATCAGCTCTACAGTTGTGGCTGTGTTAGAGCGCAGGGTTAAAGCTCTTGAAGAGGCGAATAGTAAATTAAAAGATGACGAGGAAAAGAGCTTATTGCTGTTCCCTTCACGAACTGGAGAAGGCCACATAAAAGATCCTCGGAAAACTATCAACATCATATTAAGTGGAACGGGAATATCTCTTACTCCTTACGACATGAGGCGAACTTTCCTTACCTACTCTGATGAAATCGGAATAACCAAGTTCGTGCAAAAACGGCTTGTGGGGCACGCTATATCTGATGATGTTACAGACGGATACATCCAACTTACAATGCCGAGGTTGAAGCGAGATACGGAAAAAATTACACAGGAGATTCTATTACAAGCGGCTCCGGAACCTGAAGAGACTTCCGAAGAGTAAGGTTAATTCACTTTCCTCTTTTGTACGATTGCAACAACATCCTGTACAAGACCGTCTTTTTCTTCTTCATTCATCCCCTCAAAAGCTCTTTTCAAAACGTCGATCAGGTATGACAGCGCGGAATCGCCTGGTGGTACGTCTATTCCGCCGTTACCGGTCATAAGCCATTGGTAATTGACTTTGTACTCTTCGACTATTTTCAAAATGATTTTAGGGTCAGGGGGGGTGCCCTTCTCGTATCTGGATAACATCCCCTGAGTTATTCCCAGATGACCGGCAAAGGATATTTGTGTTTCATGTTCTCTCAGGCGTATGTCCTTGATCCGACTTCCCAGCTGGTAGTTTTTTTCACCTTTAGACATTTGTCACCTCCGCTATTGGATTACACGGCAACCCTCGTTTGTACCATTTCAACCGGTCGGTTACATATCGTGTTTTCAAACCCTCAGACTCAGCAAAACTCTTTGCCACTTTAGTTTGCATAGCTTCAGAGGTTATGTGGTCAATCTTGAAAAATTGTTTATACCGTTCAGCAAGTGATTCCGCTATTATTCCG
>CAIRND010000671.1 GCA_903879825.1 uncultured Geobacteraceae bacterium | reverse complement strand
CAAAACGATTCCGGCGATTTGGCAAGTTGTTCCTCAAGCTGTTTAATGGTAGTCCAGAATGAAGCAGATTCCTGCATGGTCACGCCTCCAGCCCGCTCAGTTGAAGCAACTCTTCGGGAGTATGTTGTGTCATGGCATACATACCAATACCCTGATTACAAATAAATGTAATGGTGCCACCTTTAGACTTTTTATCAGCGGAAATAGCGTTAATAAGCGATTGACGGTTAAAACCCGGGATTTCAATTAGCAGCCCGCACTGTAAAATAAGGGCTGATATTCTTGAAACATCCTCCTGATTGCACAAACCTTCAGCCGCTGAAACCCGAGCGGCCAGAACCATACCGATCGCCACCGCCTCGCCATGCACCAGATCATGATAACCGGATAAGGTTTCAAAGGCATGTCCGAGCGTGTGCCCGTAGTTCAAGACAGCACGCAATCCAGCTTCTTTTTCGTCTAGCTCAACAATCTGTGCCTTTAACTGACAAGACCGCATAATCAAATTTATCAATATATCCGGGTCCATTGCCAAAATAGCGGCTCTGTTTGTTTCTATAAATTCAAAAAAAGGCAGATCAATGGCAACACCGTATTTTATAACCTCTGCGAGTCCGGCACGGAACTGACGTTGATCAAGAGTTTTAAGGGTGTCCACATCAATTAAAACCAGACGTGGCTGATAAAAAGCACCGATAAGATTTTTGCCTTTGGGGTGGTCTATACCAGTCTTACCACCGACACTGCTATCAACCTGAGCGAGGAGCGTGGTAGGCACCTGAACAAAAGGAATCCCCCTCATCCAGGTCGCAGCGGCAAAGCCGGCAATATCCCCTACAACACCACCACCAAGCGCAACAATGAAGGAAGCACGATCAACACCCGCCGCAAGAAGGTCATCGTAGAGTTGATTAAGCGTTGCGCTATTCTTAAATTCCTCACCGTCAGGCAGCTCAATCAGGGCGGTACTATAACCAGCCGCTTCGAGTGAATTCCGAACAGCCGTTCCATAGAGAGCTGCGACCATAGGATTCGAAATTATCGCAGCAACACCTTTCAATCCCACTGTCTGGCACCGTCGACCAAGCGAAGCAAGAGCGCCGCGTTCTATGACAATATCATAGCTGTTCTCTGCAAGATTTACCGACAAAACACTCACTCAAAAAGCCCCTTCAACCGCCACAGAATCTCTGTCGCGACATCTTCTACGGATTTCCCATCCGTGTCAATTCTAATATCAGCGTCAGCATAAAATTGTTCACGCGCTGCCATCAGCGCTGCTGCTCGTTTTGCGGCGTCATCACCCGCCAGTAGTGGGCGGTCATTACACCACTTTAAACGATCCATGGCCTGCTCCAACGTCACCATTAAATTGATGATAGTCCCCCTACTTCGCATGAGGGTACGATTGTGGGAGGAGACGACCGCTCCGCCACCGGTGGCTACAACCCCCTCCTCCCCCACTATCAGAAGCTTATTCAGCTGGATACTTTCTAATTCACGAAAAGCCTGTTCACCATCACGAGCAAATATTTCATTAATTGAGCATCCCGCATTAGCAACAATCTCTGCATCAAGATCTAAGAACCGTGTACCAAGACGTTCCGCCAGATTTTTGCCAACAGAACTTTTTCCGCTACCCATAAAACCTGTTAGAATCAGCAGCTTATCAGTCATTACCAATCTGCTCCCTATATCCTTCCAGATTACGACGGATTTCAACTATTGAATCACCACCAAACTTTTCCAGAAATGCATTGGCTATTTCTATCGCAACTACCGCTTCCGCCACAACCAGAGCAGCCGGAACTGCACACGTATCCGAACGTTCAACTGTCGCTTCAAAAGGTTCATGGGTACGCATATCAACCGAGCGGAGCGGAGAGTAAAGCGTAGGAATCGGCTTCATGGCGGCGCGCACAACAATCGGTTCGCCATTTGACATCCCGCCTTCTATTCCGCCGGCATTATTGCTGGTACGACAGTAACCATCCTTGTAAAATATTTCATCATGCACCCGAGAACCGGGTCTACGAGCAGCATTAAATCCAATTCCTACCTCAACGCCCTTAATTGCCTGCACGCTCATCAGTGCCATTGCCAAACGCGCATCCAGCTTGCGATCCCACTGCACATAACTTCCCAGGCCGGGTGGGACACCAATGACCTGGACTTCGACAACGCCACCCAATGTATCTCCGCCTGACTGGGCTGCATCGATAACCCGTTTCATATCTAATTCCGCCACAGGATCACAGGTAAATGTTTCTGAGTTTCCTGCCCGTTGCCACAGGGCATCCAGCGTTTCGTCCGGGGTAACCGCGCTGATTCCGCCAAGTTCAGTTACAAAACCACCGACTCTAATGCCAAACTCGAGTAGCAGGGCCTTCGCTACAGCGCCGACAGCAACACGTACCGCTGTCTCCCGGGCACTTGAGCGCTCAAGTACGTTCCGCACATCGTTTTGATGATACTTCATCACACCTGATAAATCGGCATGACCGGGGCGAGGACGGGTTACGGCACTTGAATCATCACGATATTCCGGAAGCGGTGACATTTTTTCAGACCAATTTTCCCAGTCTCGGTTCATTACCACCAGAGTCACTGGTGAACCAATAGTCTCACCCCATCGGACACCGGAAAGCAATTGTGCCGTATCCTTCTCGATTTTCATACGGTCTCCGCGACCATATCCCAGTTGCCGTCGTGCAAGATCATGATTGAGTGAATCAACGGAAATAAGCATCCCGGCCGGAAGCCCTTCGATTATGGCAGTCAACTGGGGACCGTGTGATTCACCAGCCGTTAGATATCTAAATGTTCTCACAAAAAACCTCCACTAAAGATTCAAAGCGGAGGTAAATTAGCATTTAAGTTACGCCGACAGCAAGGCAAAAGAGCTTATCTCAGTAGTACTCTTCTTGGTATGATGGCACTTCATCCAGAAAACAGGCGTTCAGCTCGGCGTGTTTAAGCGCCGTATCCACATCGACTATCAACCGCTCCCGGTCTTTGGGATAACTGCCGGCAAGGTTAATAAAATTTGAAACATGATTTGAGCGGAGGATGGTCTTGGCGGGATGGAGGTAAACGAGCATTTCACGAGCTTCCTGCATTAGTTCACGACGAGTACATTGTTGAAGCGAACGGAAAAAAACCTCATTGTGGCGATGAAACATTGTCAATAATGAAAAGAATTCAGGATTTACGTGATTTACCCACTGTGCGGTTGCCTGAGCATGATTCAGGCTACGTTCCCTCCCCGCCAAACCAAGGATGGCTGTCACCGAAAGTTTAATACCGGCTACACGGGCCTTCAGCGCCAACTCTGCCATCTGTATTGAGTCATAACCTTTATTGACTGCAAGCAGCGTTTCATTGTCACCAGATTCCAATCCGAAATAAAGTATCTTGAGGTATTTAGCACGCAACACACCCAACTGCTCTGCTGATTTTGTTGTCAGACTGTGTGGAGATGCATAGGAAGAGACACGTGTCAGACCGGGAAACGTTGTTGCCAGAGCATCAAGAATTGTGCAAAGGCCATCAAACGGATACACCAAGGCGTCTCCGTCAGCAAGAAATACTCTGGCTATGCGAGAGTGATAGGCTGCAGGTATTCCAGCAATTTCTGACAAAACATCCTGAGTTGGTCGAATTTGAAACTTTTTGCCTTTATACATTCCACAAAAGCGGCATTGATTTTGAGAACAGCCTACCGTTATTTGAAAAATCAGACTTTGAGATTCACTGGGTGGGCGAAACAGAGGTTCAACGTAGAGCGGCATAGGCATGACTCGGCGTCCTTGTTATTAAATCAGAATTTGATATCTAACCCTATGCCAAGAGATTGTGGAGAAGCTTTTGAGTCACCACGCTGCTGTTCTGGTGATACGGTGAGATATTTATAGTCGAGTTTTAAGGTGGAATTTATACCAAGCAGATAACTGAAACCAAACTGTGCGGCAACTCCCGTTTTCAGTTTTGTTATATCACCGGTTTTTACATCCGGTTGATACGTGTACGCCAAACCTGTCCCCATATATGGCATAAAATATTTATCAATTTTAAAGCCATATTTTGCGGTGACTGCACCCGGTTCTGGAGCCTTTGCATCAGTGGGTGCAGCAGTAAGACT
>CAIRND010000670.1 GCA_903879825.1 uncultured Geobacteraceae bacterium | reverse complement strand
TTCACACACACTGTTTTGGTCGGCCGGGGTTGCGGCAGCAGAACTGGCAGGTTATCTCCAGGGAGTTGAACGTGGCGCTGCCGGAAGGATTATTGTGCAGCCAGACCTCAGTGTCAAAGGACATCCGGAAGTGTTTGTCGTGGGAGATATGGCGTGTCTGCTTCAAGAAGGTGTGCCATTACCGATGATGGCACCGGTAGCAAGTCAGCAGGGTGATTATGCAGCAAAAATGATTCTTGCCCGCGAGCAGGGGAAATCACTACCTCCTTTCCATTATTTTGACAAAGGCGCCATGGCGACCATCGGCAGAAGCTCCGCCGTAGCGACCGCCGCAGGTTTTAATTTCCGTGGCTATATTGCCTGGCTTGCCTGGCTGCTGTTGCATCTGTATTACCTGATCGGATTCAGGAACCGTCTAGTCGTCATGATGAACTGGACCTATGCCTATTGGTTTCAGGAACGTCAGGTTCGTATTATTACTGCAAAAAAACGCCGGGCGGTTTCTTTGTAATAGATAGGGTTAGATACTTACTGGTTGGTTACCGGGGCAACTTGACATTTATCGTATAAATCCAGTATGGTTCACCAAACAGTTTTGAATGTTTTCAGTGAAGGATTTTACGCGTTAATTGCGACGTCATACGGAGAAATTTTTGAAGGCATTTGTAATAATACCAACCTATAACGAAATAGATAATGTCATAAATTTATCTAACGCGATCCTCGCTCAGCACCCCGATCTCCATATTCTTTTTGTTGATGACAATTCACCTGATGGCACCGGTAAAATCATTGACGAACTGGTTGCAGAACATGACCGTGTTCACGTACTGCATCGTAAAGGGAAAATGGGATTAGGTTCTGCATATCGTGAGGGATTCAAAATTGCGCTCACAATGGCTGCTGATTATATCATTGAAATGGATGCAGATTTTTCACATGATCCGGGGATATTGCCGCTTTTTCTCTCTAAAATTAAGGAAAATGATCTGGTCATCGGCTCACGATATCTTAATGGAGTCAGTGTTGTTAACTGGCCGATCAGACGCTTGATTTTAAGTTACTTTGCGAGTGTCTATACACGCTGGGTCACCGGATTGCAGTTACGCGACTGTACCAGCGGTTTCAAATGCTTTCGTCGCTCAACCTTGGAGGCAATTGACCTGTCACGCGTAACATCAGACGGCTATTCGTTTCAGATTGAGATGAATTACCTCTGCATGGAAAAGGGTTTTCGCATTGCCGAAATTCCGATTATATTTATCGACCGCCATGCCGGCAGTTCTAAAATGTCTGGCTCTATAGTGCGGGAAGCGGTGCTGATGGTCTGGAAATTGCGCCTTAACACACTATTTTCTAAGTTGATGGGGAAGTAATATAGCTATGATACACGATCTATGGTCAGTAATTCTTATAATTGGTTTGATTGGATGGTTATTTTGCAGCATCATGCTTATTTTAAAGGCGTTCCCCCGCAAGGATGTTTTTATTGTTGCAAGCGGTATTAAATGGGGGGCCGCTGGAGTGATCTCATTTTTTATCTGGATTGTTGGTATGCTGAATTATTGACTTTTACTCGCAGTATTTTATAAGAATATTACACGAATAATCTGACATTGCGGGGCTCAAAGGAAGTGGATGAAACACCTACAGGAGTGGTTTACATCTAATTTTTATTTAAACGTTGTGATCGTGACCACAGGTACCTATGCTGTGGTTTCTTGTTCTTTTATTATTCACTCTGTGGTATTGAATTAGGGTTATGGCACTCTACTCCTGCAAACTTGGCGCATCAGACGGTAAAATCCTCATCAGGGATTTTGAAGCCGCGGATAGTGGTGTTCTGCGAAAAAACCTGGAGGATCAGGGTTTTTTTGTCTTTGAAGTCAAAAAGAAAGCATTTCAGTTTCTATTTGATAAGGGCATCAGACGAAAAAAAATTGATAATAAGGCGCTTCTGACATTCAACCAGGAGATGCTCGTACTGATTAAGGCCGGTATGCCGATCATGCAGGTTCTTGACGCAATCTTGGAACGTCATGATTCCGGAACGTTATTTGAAATTCTTGTTCAGGTACGTGATGACGTAAAGGCGGGTGCAGCACTGTCCGTCGCGATGGAAAAGCATGGTCGGGCTTTTCCCTATCTTTACGTCGCCTCAATTCGTGCCGGCGAACGCACCGGCGATATTCCTCAAACCATCAGAAGATATATTGAATATTTAAAGAGGGTTGGTACTCTTCGCAAAAAGATAGTGGCAGCTATATTTTACCCGGCTATCCTCGTCGTGTTTGCCTGCCTTGCTATTACACTGCTGCTGGTGTATGTCGTCCCTACTTTTAGTCAGGTCTACGCCGATTCGGGGTCACAACTTCCGGCTCTGACACAGCTATTAATTACATTTACAACGCTGCTCAGGCATTATTTTATTTTCGGGATAATAGCTTTTTTCGCTGCATCTGCCGCTTTTAGATCGTGGAAAAAAACTGAAGCGGGACGCTATTCTTTTGATCGCTTAAAACTGACAGTCCCTGTTGTCGGTGATGTTTTTACCAAGTATTCAGTTGCCGCTTTCACCCGTACGCTTGCGACGGTGCTGGGCAGCGGTATTCCAATTATTGAATCTCTTCGTATGTCGATTGGTACATTGGATAACGTATTTATGGAGAAACGCCTGTTTGAGGCGGTTCGTTTTATTGAAGAGGGTGGGAGACTTTCGGTTGCACTTGAACGCATCAATATCATGCCGCCATTAGCTTTGCGTATGCTGGGAGTCGGTGAAACGACCGGATCACTCGAAGATATGCTGGTTGATATTTCCAATTATCTTGAGGACGAACTTGAAGAAAGAATGCATCTGCTGACTACTGCCATTGAACCTGCCATCATGCTGGTTATGGGAGTGGTTATCGGCGTGATTATTATTGCTATGTATCTTCCGATATTCAAAATTGCCGGCACTGTAGGATAGAATAGGATAGCGATGCAGCCCTTTAGAAGAAAAAAAATAGGTTCAATCCTGATGGATCGGGGCAACATTAACTCAGATCAGTTGGCAATTATTGTCGACAAACAGGCGACAACCCGTCAGAGATTCGGTGAAATAGCCATCCATGAAGGCTTTATTACAGAAGAGGATCTGGCACGAGCGTTGGCGGAACAGTTCAATCTTGAATATATTGATCTACGTAATTTCAAGATGGACTCAGAGTTACTTAATCAACTACCGCCGGATGCAATTTATCGCTTTCATTTTGTGCCGATCGAGATACAGCCGCACGTCATTGTAGTGGCCGTTGCTGATCCAACTGATGTTGTTAAACTTGATGAACTTGAGATGCTGCTTAACCGGCAGGTTCAGATCCGTATCGCCTCCGACTCTGCCATTGCCGATGTTACAAAGGCCGGGGAAGGAACGCGCCGGGTACTGCGTGAAGTTTCTGAAGACTTCATGCTTCAGTTAGTCAAGGAAACCGACCGTGGTGAAGAGGTTTTGTCAGTAGAAACTTTGTCTGACGATACCAGCCCGATCATTAAACTGATTAATACGACCATCCTTGACGCGTTAAGCCGCCGGGCAAGCGATATCCACATTGAAACCGGTCTTGACGGGGTCGATATCAAGTATCGTATTGATGGAGTGCTGTATAAAGCAAATGATACGATTGATCAGCACTTTCAAGCGCCAATAATTTCACGTCTTAAAGTTATGAGCGAGCTGGATATTTCAGAGCGTCGTGTACCGCAGGATGGCCGTTTTAAAATTCGCTTTGGCACAAAATCAATCGACTTCCGCGTTTCAATTATGCCGAGTTCTTTGGGTGAGGATGCGGTTATCCGTATTCTTGACAAAGAGAGCATCGCCAGTGATCTTAAGGGTTTAACACTTGAAAATCTCGGCGTCAGTGAGCGGGAGATTAAGCGACTACGCAGAAAAATCCGTGAACCATATGGAATGGTGCTGGTCACCGGACCGACCGGTTCTGGTAAAACCACAACGCTCTACGCCGCTTTGACCGAAATTCATACCGGCGAGGATAAAAGAATGACCATCGAAGACCCGGTTGAATACATGTTG
>CAIRND010000669.1 GCA_903879825.1 uncultured Geobacteraceae bacterium | reverse complement strand
CGCATCACCCGGATTCCTGATTCTCCGACCAATTTTGGCAGATACTTTTTCTTCGCCAGTCCGACGCCATGTTCGCCGGTAATTGTGCCACCCATGGCAATTGCTGCGTCAAAAATTTCTGAAAAAGCTGCATGAGCCCGTTTAATCTCGTCTTTATCACGTTCGTCGGTCAGGCACGTCGGATGCAAGTTTCCGTCACCTGCGTGACCGAATGTCCCGATGACCACATTATATTTTCTGGCTGAATCCTGGATAACTTTCAGCATGGCCGCGATGCAGCTACGCGGTACGGTAGCGTCTTCTAAAATAGTCGTTGGTTTAAGTCGTGCCAAGGCAGAGAGTGCTGTACGGCGGGCTTCCGTCAACTTCAGCGCTTCGGCGGCATCCTTTGCTGTTTGGAAAAAAGAACAACGGTGTTTTTTGCATATCTCCGCCACTGCAGCGGCCTCTTCGGCAATTACAACCGGATGGCCATCTACCTCGATCAGCAGCACGGCATCCACGTCGAGCGGTAAACCGACATGGGCATAATCCTCGACACATTTTATGGTGACTTTATCAAGAAATTCCAGCGTGGCGGGTATCACCTTGGCTGCGATGATGGCCGAAACCGCGAGGGCGGCATCCTGTAATGCCGGAAAGTGGGCCAGCATGGTGATTTTACCTTGTGGCTTGGGAATCAGCTTCACCGTAATACCGGTAAAAAATCCCAAGGTACCTTCTGATGAAACAAGCAGCGGATTGAGGCTGTAACCCGCTACATCCTTGACCACCTTGCCGCCGGTGCGCAGCAGGTCTCCATCAGCAAGAATGGTTTCAAGTCCCATCACATAATCAGCGGTGACGCCGTACTTGAGACCACGCAGGCCTCCTGAGTTTTCGGCCACGTTGCCACCCATGGTTGAAATGTTCATGCTGCCGGGATCGGGCGGATAAAACAGGCCGCGTGATTCCACCTCGCGGTGCAGGGCGCTTGTAACCACGCCTGGTTCAACGGTCGCGGTCAAGTTTTCTTCGTCAACCTCGATAATCCGGTTGAGGCGGCTGGTCTGAACAACAACTCCACCAGCAGATAATGAACCACCCGACAGGTTGGTTCCTGATCCCCGTGGAGTTACAGAGATTCCAGCCTCATGGCAGATGCGCATAATGCGTGAAATCTCATCTGAAGTGCCGGGTAACAGAACCGCTCCAGGTAAACTTTCAATTTCCGGTGTGGAGTCGTAACCATAAACCGCCAGAGATTCCCGGTCGGTTAGCGTGTATTTTTCGCCGACAATAGTTTGCAGCTCTTTTATGAATGATGCTTGCATATAGATACCTCCAGTTATTAAAACTACTGATCTTACCCCTTGCTGAGAGCTTCCGGCCGGATTCCCATGATGAAGGAACCCCAGTGTTTGCCGCTAATGAAGATGGGATGCGAGAGGTCATTAAGAATTTCACCGGTATCTCTGGCGTAAGTCTGCAGCAGAAACGGTGTGGTGTTCTTCGCCCGGCGGATCTCCATCGGACTTGATGCGTAGATTCTTTTCTCCCGGCTGTTCAGTAAATCAGTCTCGTAGACGCCGGTCATTGGTCGCTGATTTTTGCTGTGATGCGTAGAGAGATACCCATTAGTGTCCACGACTAGCGCATAGATGGCGTCCGGGAAAATTTCCAGTCCCTTATCGAATAACGGCTGCATTTCCCGATCAAAAACATTGTTGTAGGCCACGGTAAACTTCTGCGGATTCGTATTCGGAACCGGACGATAGTTCTGGTCGAAAAGATTGATGCCACGCCCGGAAATATCAACCAGTCTGGCTTGAAGCAGATCTCGATACTCAGCGGCCCGCTGGATCAATTGTTCTACCTCGCCACGGCCGATCTTGAAGCGCGAGGCGACCCCCAGCATCTGCTCTGTCACATCTTGCAGGCCGTTACACAGAATATTTGAATCCTCAAAATTAACAAGGACATCCAGGCTCAGGGTATGAACGTCAGAGACCTGGCGATTGATTTCGGTAGTTGTTACTGAAATCTCCTCCGAAGCGGCTGCGATTCGGGAAAGCTGCGAGCTGTTATTCTCAGAGTCATGAACGAGTTGCTCAAAGTGCCGGGAAGTGTTTTCCACCACTTCGCGCGTCTTGCCGATATAGGTACCGATGGCTGCGGTTTCCTGCTGGGTATTCCTGACGTTCTTCAGCATGGCGTCTATGGTGCCGGAAATTTCCTTGGTTGCTCTATTGACCCGCTCCGCCAATGCACGCACTTCGTCAGCAACGACGGCAAATCCGCGCCCGTGTTCTCCGGCTCGTGCCGCCTCGATGGCTGCATTCAGAGCGAGGAGATTAGTCTGATCCGAGATGTCCTCAATCAATGAAACAATATCTCTGATTTTTTCGGAATTTGTATTGAGGCTGGCGACTGTAGTTCCAAAATCACTCAGTTTGGTGACAACACATTCAATGTTCTTGGTGACATCGTTCAGTTCGGTAAGTGACCCGACGGCAGTTTTAAAATTGCTGTCTATAGATTCGGAGATATCGTGGGTACTCTGGGTGATATCGTTGATAGCCTGATTGGCTTCTTTACTTGATGTGAGGATAACGTCCGCAAGTTCACCCTGTTTCCTTGCATTGATCTGGGAATCTGCGATCTGTTTTTTTACGTTGGTACAATCCAGCGCACTGCGCAAAGCCATCTGCTTGGTGTTGTGCAGGATGTCCCGGATATCCGCTAACAGTTGGTTGTAATTGGATGAAAGTGTTCGGATTTCGTCATGGGAAGTCAGTGGGGCATCCTTGGACAGATCTTTGGTTGTCAAGGTGGCGGCAAACTGCGTCAGTGGTCTGATTAGCAGGTAACGCATAAAAATTATGCTGCAAACAGAAGCCAACACAGAAATAATATAAATTACGATGAGAAGGTAATGGCCAAGCGTCTGCTGCAAACGATCGTGAAACAACGCTGCTGCAAACATCAGTGACTGAAGCAACAGGAGAAACAAGACATTACCTGCCAGTTTTTTTGTCAGGGAATTGAAAAAATTCTTTTCCAGAAAAACATAGATTTCTTTAAATAGTCCCATGGTGGTTCACCTCCCCTGACTGACTGTGCGGCATGTAAAAGGGTTGGGGTCAAGGGCTTTTTTACTGCCCTTGACCCTTTTAAACTGGTAGCTACGGTATCATCCACTGCATGAAATAAGCCTGTACGTACACTATAACACCAACCACGATCGTGAGGAAGATGGAGTGTTTGAGGGTAAAGCGGAACAGCGTTCCTTCTTCGCCAACCATACCGCAGGCGGCTGTTGCAACTGCCAGCGATTGGGGGGAGATCATTTTGCCCATGACGCCGCCGCTTGTGTTGGCCGCGCCGCACAGGATAGGGTTAATGCCGAGTTGTTCGGCTGTGGCTTTTTGCAGGCCTCCGAAAAGAACGTTACTTGATGTATCGGAGCCGGTCAGAAAGACACCAAGCCAGCCGAGGAACGGAGAGATGAAGGGGAACCAGTGGCCGGTTTTAGTAAATACCAGACCAAGACAGTTGGTCATGCCGGAGGTGTTCATAACATATGCGAGGCCGAGCACAGAACCTACTGTTATCGCAGGGAAACGCATGTCATACAGTGTCTTCCCGGCAAGTTTCAGGACATCGCCAAAGCCTACTCCGCAGATAAGAGCTGAAAGGAAGGCGGCGATCAGAATGGCGGTACCGGCGGCTGACATGAAGTTGAAATTGTATTTAGCAGGCAGTTTGATCGGGAGCTGATCTGCCAAAGACTTAACGAGCGGCTTAAACTGATCTTTAGCGACCAGCTTGTTCTTTTCAAGGTCATCCTTAACCAGTTTCTGGATTTCGGCACTTTTCTTGGCGATAGCGTTGAAACCGGCATTGCGCTCATCTGTAAGCACGGCACCTTTTCCAGTCATCCCTTGCTCAACCGGCAGAAACTTCTCTTCCAAACCCTTCAGTTCCGTCAAAAGTGTGATGGCTCCGGCAAGTTTCGGCTCAGTTGTTGGCAACGCAGCCAGCAGTTTGTCGGCCTCAGTTGTTACGACGGCAATTTTTTTCAGACCGTCTTCCGGTTTGGAAACCTTCTTGACGATCATATTGTCGAGACCTGCCACGGTAATAACAACCTTGCTTTTGTCAAGTTCGGTCTTGATTGAGGGAATACCCCAGAGCAGAACCATTACAGTCAAAGCCAGGTAGGGAGCCCATGCACGAAATACTTCAGATACTGAATAATGATGCTCCATCTTTGAACCGGAGTGGGTTTCATGGTCAAATACATATGTCTCTTTAGGCTGCCAAACCTGCAGTAGGGCAACCAAGGCAACCATGGAAGCCAAAGAAGCCGTAATGTCAGGGAGGTATGGGCCGAGGTAGCTGGCGGTAGCCCACTGGGAAACCGCAAAGGTAACGCCACAGACGATGATGGCCGGAAGCACTTCGATGGTTTTTTTCCAGCCGACCATGATCAGAATTACATAAAACGGAATGATTACTGATATGAAAGGGAGCTGACGGCCGACCATGGTTGATAGTTTCATCAAGCCATCATCGCCGTAGCCCATGACACCAGCCAATGCTACGACCGGGATGCCGATAGCACCGAAAGCAACCGGAGCTGTGTTGGCGATCAGGCAGACACCGGCAGCATAGAGTGGACGGAAGCCAAGACCGACCAGAGTGGCGCCGGCAATGGCTACCGGTGTGCCGAATCCGGCTGCACCTTCTATGAAGGCTCCAAAACAAAAGGCGATCAGGAGTGCCTGAATACGCCGGTCACCGGTTACACCAGCCAGAGAAGCCCGGATAACCTCGAACTGTCCCCCCTTAACGGTTATGTTGTAGAGGAAGAGAGTCGTAATAACGATGTAGAAGACCGGAAAGAGTCCGAAAGCGGCACCCTGGGCAAAAGCGAGGCCTGCCAACTTGACCGGCATCCCCCAGACGGCAATGGCGATTCCGAGTGCCGAAGCAACGGCGAGAGGGCCCGCTTTGTGAGCCTTCATCTTCAGGACAGCGAGACAGACGAAGATTACGACGAGTGGGATAGCGGCGATCAGTGCCGACAAACCAAGACTACCTCCTGCAGGGGTGTACGTTTGAATCCAGGGCATGACGTTTCTCCTTTTCTACGGGAATGGACTTCTGCTGCAAAAACTAAAAAACCACTTGTTAAGTTGATAATATAAACCAGTTCTGTAAATTTGTATTACCAATTACTTGTTTTGAAAATTGTTGTCAAGTATTATTTTTATTACCAGTTAACATGCCTGTTTTAAAGGATAATAAAATAAAATATGGTGATATGTAATCTTGTTATACAAATTGAAATCATAAAATATATCCTGTTTTTTTAAATATTGTTAGCAGCGCTACTCTCAGATTTATAAAATACAAAATAAAACCAGTTTTCACTGGTAGATGAGGGCGTAGAAAATAAAATTCATTGCAGATGAGGGGGAATGTGGTGAGGACCATTTTTGCTGATAAAACGAGGCAGCAGTTGTTTTAAATCTCGAAATATTTTCATGATTTTGTTTTTGGTTGAAATAGCCTGAAACTAAGGTATGCTTCTCATATGATAACTACTACTACTCTTGACAATGGCGTTCGAATTGTTACCCAACACATCGGGTACATGCACACAGTAACAACCGGTATCTGGGTGGCTAACGGCACTCGGCATGAATCTCCCGAAGATAACGGCGTGGCTCATTTTATTGAGCATATGCTGTTTAAAGGGACGAAGCGGCGCAGCGCCCATCAGATTTCCCGCGAGATTGATTCTATGGGTGGAATTCTGAACGCATTTACCGGGCATGAATATGTCTGCTATTACGCCAAAGTACTGGCGAAATTTCTCCCTCGTGCTGCTGATCTGCTGGCTGATATATTTCTGAATTCCACCTTTCCGCAGGATGAAATCGAGCGGGAACGTAAGGTTGTTCTTCAGGAAATTAAGATGCGTGATGACTCGCCGGAAGAATTTATCCATGATCGTTTTCATCAAAACTTCTGGCAGGGACAGCGACTTGGTATGCCGGTTCTGGGCAGTGAGGAAACGGTCACCAACCTGTCACGAAATGCCATCCTGAATCATAAAGATAGCCGTTATCGCCCCCATGATATTATCATCGCCGCTGCCGGTAACGTGCAGCATGATGAAATGGTCGCAATCTTGGCCCCGCTGTTTTCAGGTCTCTCTTCACAGTGGCAACCGGAAACAAACGATATCTTTCCTGCCGCGGTAAAAGAGCTGCATCTTATTGAACGTGAGATGGAGCAGACGCTTGTTTGTCTTGGCACACGCTCACTTCGCTACGATCATCCGGATCGTTATGCACTCTTTCTGTTGACGACGATTTTGGGCGGAGGAATGAGCTCGCGATTGTTTCAGGAAGTGCGCGAAAAGAAAGGTCTGGCGTATTCCGTTCACTCCTACATCATCTCCCACGCCGATTCCGGGGCTCTGGTAGTATATGCCGGCACTGAAAAGAAGCATTGTTGCGAAGTCATTGATATTGCACAGCACGAGATGTCGCGACTGGTTGCTGAGGAGGTGCCGCAAGATGAGCTTGACGCAGCACGTGAACAACTGAAGGGTAAAACACTTATGTCGCTTGAAAGTAGCGACAGCTTGATGACCCGTCTGGCCAAAAATGAAATCTATCTGCAAAAGCAGCAGTCCATTGAAGATGTTCTTGCCCACTATGATGCGGTTAGCAGTAAAGATCTTCTGCGGGTATCACAAGAATTGATCAAAAGTGAATTTCTCCATCTTGAAGTTATGGGGCAGGTTGCCGATCTGGGGTTGACTGCTGAGATGCTGACGGTTTAGGAGCTCTTTAGAGTAAAATTTATTTTGCCGAAATCCTGCTTGACCTGTTTTGGTTTTAAATGGTAGTGTGCGTCACTTAAAAAAACTCACCCTTTTAAATTGGTCCGAGAGACCAGCAAAGGCGACACAATGGATACACTGAATTCATACCTGAAGGGTCTTGCCGCTTAGCGCGGGAAGGCTCTTTTTTTATGCCCACGGAGGTTACACATGTCTGGTGAACGAACCGTACTTATGGATGGTGAAGGAATCAAGCGGGCCTTAACGCGTATCGCTCATGAAATTCTTGAACGGAACAAGGGTGTTACTGATATTGTGCTGATCGGTATCCGTTCGGGTGGCGTATTTCTGGCAGACGGAATTGCGCAGCAAATTTGTGTCATTGAGGGTGGAGCAGTTCCCGTTGGAGCCGTTGATATAACTCTCTACCGTGATGATTGCTCAGGGCATCTGCCACATCATCCGGTTGGAAAAACAGACATTCCGTTCTCCCTTGAGGCGAAGAAAGTTATTCTCGTTGATGATGTCCTCTACACCGGTCGTACTATCCGGGCCGCCATGGATGCCTTGATGGATTTTGGACGACCCCAGTCGATTCAACTGGCGGTGTTGATTGACCGTGGTCATCGTGAATTACCGATACGAGCTGATTTTGTTGGTCGAAATGTTCCTACCAGCCAGAAAGAGAATGTTGAAGTCGTTTTTGATGGATCTAACCAGCCGATTGAAGTGGTACTCGAAAAATAGGGGGTAAACAGGAATGGCCGAATTCAAGCATAAACACATTATTGCCCTGCGGGACCTGTCAAAAGAGGATATTGAACTCCTGATCTCAACCGCTGAGAACATGAGGGATATCAACTGTCGTGACATCAAAAAAGTACCGACGCTGCGTGGAAAAACAGTTATTAATCTGTTCTACGAAGCTTCAACCCGCACCCGAACATCTTTTGAAATTGCCGGAAAGAGACTTTCGGCAGATACCGTCAATATCACGACGGCATCAAGCTCTGCGACCAAAGGTGAAACCCTCGCAGATACCGCCTTGAATCTGTTGGCGATGAAGCCGGATATTATAGTCATGCGCCATGCTGTATCCGGTGCACACTATTTCCTGGCGAACAAAATTAACTGCTCGATAATAAACGCCGGTGACGGTGCACATGAACATCCCTCACAAGGTCTGCTGGATATGCTGACCATGAAGGATCGATTTGGGCGCTTGGATGGCTTGAAGGTCGCTATCGTTGGTGATATAACCCACAGTCGTGTTGCCCGTTCCAATATTCAGGGGCTGACCAAGCTTGGCTCAAAGGTCTATCTTGCCGGACCGCCAACCATGATGCCACCGGGCGTCGAAAAGCTGGGTGATGTTACCGTCTGTGGCACAATGAATGAGGCTTTGCAGGATGCAGATGTCGTCATGATGTTGCGTATTCAGCAGGAACGTCAGGGAAAGACTCTCATGCCGAATGCCCGCGAATATTCCCGTTACTTTGGTTTGAACCCAACCAATATTAAACTCGCAAAGCCGAATGCCATAGTTATGCACCCGGGTCCTATCAACCGTGGAGTGGAAATGTCCTCCAGCATGGTTGACGGCGACCAGTCCTGCATTTTGAAGCAGGTTGAAAATGGTGTAGCGGTGAGAATGGCGATGCTGTATCACGTGTGCGGTGGAGAACTGGAATAACTTTTATACAATATATAAAACATTCGAGGTGACTATATGGATTTGCTGATAAAAAACGGGCGGGTGATTGACCCAAGCCAAAATCTGGATGACACGCTTGACATTCTGGTCGCAAACGGCCTGATTAAGGAGATTGGCAAGGGGGTGACTGCCCCAGTCGGTGCAGAAACCATTGATGCCGGTGGTTCGTATGTGGTACCGGGGCTGATCGACATGCATGTTCACTTACGTGATCCAGGTCTGGAGTACAAGGAAGACATAATATCCGGGACTAAAGCTGCGGCTGCGGGAGGTTTTACCTCGATCTGCTGTATGCCGAACACCAAGCCGGTTATCGACAATAAAGCAGTGGCCAGCTATATAATCAACAAGGCGAAAGCGGAAGGATTCTGCAACGTTTTTCCAGTTGGATCTATCACATACGGACTTTCCGGAGATCGAATGTCGGAAATGGGGGAGCTTAAGGAATCGGGTTGTGTTGCTGTGTCTGACGATGGCAAACCGGTTAAAAACAGTGAAATGATGATGCGCGCTCTGCAGTATGCAGCTGGAATCGGAATCATGGTGATTTCTCATGCCGAAGAGATTGAACTGGTGGGTGAGGGGGTTATGAATGAAGGTTTCACCTCTACCGAACTGGGGCTGAAAGGTATTCCGCGTGTTGCAGAAGATGTAGCGACAGCTCGCGAGACGCTGCTTGCAGAGTATACCGGAACGTCTATTCATATTGCCCATGTTTCCACCAAAGGCGCAGTGCGGATTATTCGTGAGGCCAAAGCGCGTGGCGTAAAGGTAACCTGTGAAACGGCGCCACATTATTTTACCCTGACGGATGATGCAGTGCGTGGCTATAACACCAACGCCAAGATGAATCCGCCACTTCGGGAAATTGATGATGTTGCCGCCATAAAGGAAGGGCTAAAGGACGGAACCATCGACGCCATAGCTACTGATCATGCACCTCATCATCTGGACGAAAAAGATGTCGAGTTTAATGTTGCCATGAATGGCATAATTGGTTTGGAAACTTCGCTCCCTTTATCGTTGAAGCTGGTGGAAGAAGGGGTACTGACACTTAATCAACTGATTGATAAGATGTCTTGCAAACCTTCAGAAATTCTCGGTTTAAATCGTGGTAGCCTTGAAATTGGGGCGATTGCTGACATCACTCTGATTGATCCGAATATCGGGTGGATTGTGGAGGCTGATGCCTTGTGCAGCAAATCAAAAAACTCGCCCTGGCTTGGCACGCAAATGAAAGGCGGCGCTGCTGCCACAATCGTGGACGGCAAGCTGATGTACAAACGTTAAAAACTGAAATCAGGAGAGGCAGTCTATGAAAGCAATCCTTGCGCTCGCCGATGGGCGCATTTTTGAAGGAAAATCGTTTGGAGCACCGGGTACAGCAACCGGTGAAGTTGTTTTCAACACCGCTATGTCCGGCTATCAGGAAGTTCTGACTGACCCCTCGTATAAGGGACAGATGGTCACAATGACGTATCCGCAGATTGGTAATACGGGAATTAATACTGAGGATATTGAAAGTCGCGGCCTGTTCCTGTCTGGCTTTATCGTTAAAGAATATCTGGAGTGCTATTCCAATTGGCGTGCCACAATGAGTCTTGCGGCATATTTAAAGGAAAACGGCGTTGTTGCGATTCAGGGTATTGATACCCGTGCTCTGACCCGCCATCTCCGTGATAACGGTGCACAAAATGGCATAATATCCACAGTGGATCTGGATCATGCCAGTTTAATCGCTAAAGTGAGGGCTGTACCAAGTATGGCGGGACTTGATCTGGCTTCCGGCGTAAGTTGTGACAAACCCTACCACTGGGCTGAAGGGGTTTGGGACCTTGCCGACGGCTATCCACAGGTAGATCCTGCCACACTTACTTATAAGGTTGTGGCCTATGATTTTGGCATTAAGTACAATATTCTTCGCTGTCTGGTAGATGCTGGGTGCGATGTAACAGTTGTTCCCGCAGGCTTCTCTGCCGAAGAAACTCTGGCTCTGAACCCGGATGGTATCTTCCTCTCAAATGGTCCTGGTGACCCTGAGCCGTTGCGACAGGTGCAGGAAGAAATTAAAAAATTGGTCGGTAAAAAACCGATTTTCGGTATTTGTCTGGGGCATCAGTTGCTTGGATTGGCCCTCGGCGGCTCAACCGTTAAGCTCCCGTTCGGCAATCATGGCTCCAATCTGCCCGTTATGGATATGTCTACCCGGAAAGTTGAAATTACTTCACAAAACCATGGTTTTGCCGTTGATCTAGACTCATTGGGTGAGACAGCGTGTCTGGGACATGAAAATCTGAACGACCAGACGGTTGAAGGCATCAGTCACTGCACTCTACCGATCTTCTCGGTTCAGCATCATCCAGAAGCATCACCGGGTCCACATGATTCGCAGTATCTGTTTGGCCGATTTGTGGAGATGATGGAAAAGAATAAAGGACAATAGTACGCAGGTGATTGCGTCCAATTATAGGTCTTGATTCATTATGAATTACCATGCTCTTTTTCAATCAGGCGAATTACATCAACGAGTTCGCGAGGCTTATAAGCGGCTATCTTCCTGCAACTTATGTCCGCACGACTGTGGAGTCAACCGCATCAAAGGTGAACAAGGTCTTTGTGGGGCGGGCCTCAAACCGAAGATAGCCTCGGCAAATGTTCATCGAGGTGAAGAACCTCCCATTTCAGGGACAAACGGATCCGGCACTATTTTTCTCTCTGGATGCTCCTTGAAATGCGTATTCTGTCAGAATTATCCTATCAGTCAGCTGTGCAACGGCGAAATTATCTCAACCCGAACGCTGGCAGCACGCATGCTCAAACTGCAGCGGCAGGGTGTTCATAATATCAACTTTGTTACTCCGACCCACTATCTGCCACAGATTCTTGCGGCGCTCTGGCTTGCGATTCCTCAGGGCTTTACATTACCAATCGTCTGGAATACCAGCGGGTATGAGAAAGTTGACGCTTTGCAGCTACTGGACGGAGTCGTTTCAATCTATCTGCCTGATATGAAGTACAGTAATGACAAACATGCTCGTCTTATTTCTGCGGCACCACATTACTGTGTGATTAATCGTGCCGCCGTTATCGAGATGCTCAGGCAGGTTGGGCACCTCCAGTTAAACGAACAAGAAATAGCGACGGTTGGCATAATTATTCGCCACCTTGTGCTGCCAGAAGGCAACTCAGGATCTCCGGAAACTCTTCAATGGGTTGCTGATAATCTTGGCCTGGAAACTTATGTTGCCTTGATGAGTCAATATTTCCCGGCCCATAATGCAACGAGCACAGCAGGAATGAACCGCCCAATCAACCATGAAGAATATGATGCTGCTGTTGAGGCTTTGGATGAAGCGGGTCTGGAAAATGGTTGGGTGCAGGAACTCGATGAAGAGCGGGGAGCGGTATGAAATCAATCGTACT
>CAIRND010000668.1 GCA_903879825.1 uncultured Geobacteraceae bacterium | reverse complement strand
CATAAGGCAATTGACCTTCTGCTTGATGGCTATTCAGAAACCGACAAAATAATCCTGCGCAACCTGATAAAAGCCACCGACGGATTCGAACGGCTGACTGAAAAGGACATAAGCCAAGCAAAAGCCTCCATCTAATGCTTTCAGTATCCGGAAATCCGACAATGGATAATCTGTCGGCAATTTTAGCCACAATCAAACGTGCGCTGCATGTAAGGATTGAAAGGACGGTTACGGCATTGTAAAACTCACTGGTTCCGACAACAGAACAGTGCACTTGCACAGCTTCGCGCAGCATTGAAATGAAACTCGTCAGAATTTACCATCTCTGTGACTCAAGCCTTTACGATGAAGATATTTTCGCTTGAGATTTGTACATTATGTGTATTAAGGCCCGTTCCGAAGCTTGTTGCTTTCGCAGATAAAACGGCACGATGGCGGGGCTTTTCGAATAGAAAAAATTTGATCACCATGTTATACAAAACACCATTAAAATTACGCATCTCTCCAGAGCGGAAAAGCTGAGGGTCATGGAGGCTATCTGGGACGAACTGACGCATGAAGCGAAACCACTGGAATCTCCTGCCTGGCACAAGCAGGCGTTACAGGAAACAGAACATCGACTGGCAACAGGGCAAGAACAGTCTTTAGATTGGCAAAAAGCGAAAATCGAACTCCGAAAACGATTCGAATGAAAATCAGACTACTCCCTTCCGCACTGGATGATTTGGCTGACGGGAGGTTCTTCTATGAAAAACAGGGCGAAGGATTGGGAGAGTACTGTCTTTGACTCTCTCTTCTCTGATATTGATTCCTTGACGCTATATGGCGGGGTTCATCCTAAAATTTTTGGCTATTACCGGATGTTATCCAAAAGATTTCCTTATCACTATCACCAATAGGCTAAGTTTCATCCACCGACGGGACGTCGAACAGAAGCAACATACTGCGGAGTTGCTTGTGCAATGACCGTATTCCAAATCAGCATCAATGCACAATGTTGAGTGCCTCTTTTAGTTGCGCTAAATCCACTGATACTGTTGACCAGTCACACCAGTCCTGCTTCATCAGGATCGGAAGCAATAGCCGCCTCAATCTCCTCCCGTCGAATTTGACGAGATAGATTGAAGAGATTGTGTGCTTTTTCAGTAACTCTCATCCGCTGACGGAAAGTCCCGCCGCCTCACATCGTCAACATACTGCCGGGCAGCTTGCTCAATAACGGCATTCAAATCGGCGTACTGGCGGACGAAGCGGGGATGAAACTCGCGGTTGAGGCCGAGGATGTCGTTGATGACCAGTACCTGGCCGTCGCATTCAACTCCTGCGCCGATGCCGATGGTGGGAATGGTGAGTGAGCGAGTCGCTTCGGCGGCCAGGGCAGAGGGGATTTTTTCGAGCACAATGGCAAAGGCTCCTGCCTTTTCAAGAATAACGACATCTTCAAGAAGCTGCTCCGCCTCTTTCTCCTCCTGGGCCCTTACCCGGTAACTGCCGTATTTATAGATAGACTGTGGCATGAGGCCGAGATGGCCCATGACGGGAATGCCGACATCAGTAATTCTCTTGACGGTATCAGCAATAACTCTGCCACCCTCCAGCTTGACAGCATCACACTCGTGCTCTTTCATGATTTTGCCAGCATTGCGTAACGCCTCTTCGCTTGAGAGCTGATAGCTCATGAAGGGCATGTCGATAACCACCATCGCTCGACCGCTTTCATCATGCACGCCTTTTACAACCGCCTTGGCGTGATAGATCATCTCCTCAATCGTGATTGGCAACGTTGTGCTGTGACCGGCAAACACATTGCTGGCCGAGTCGCCGACCAGAAGCACGTCAATACCAGCACGGTCGAGAATTCTCGCCATGGTATAGTCGTATGCGGTCAGCATTGATATTTTTTCACCGTTCTGTTTCATATCAAGCAACCTTCTTGTGGTGACATGGGATGCTTTTTGCTGAACGCTTTTGTTCATGGCTTTACCGCTTAATTGAT
>CAIRND010000667.1 GCA_903879825.1 uncultured Geobacteraceae bacterium | reverse complement strand
TTCTACCTCCAGAGTCGGATTACCACGGGAATCCAGGATTTCTCTCGCATAGACATCAACAATTTCACTCATGTACAGCCCCCTTGCTTGGAATAAAGTGACCCGGAGAAGATGTTCTCCAGCAAACGTACTGTGTATACCACATATATTCTAAAAAAACAGCTTCCCGGCAATATATTTTCCAAAGAAATTCAATGTAAAATTTGACGTCAACAGTGCTTCACAATCATCAGTAAACATGGTATGACAAAAAACGGCACTCTGGTGTCAAGTCTACATCCTCACAAAGGTGCACTATGTCAACTCGATCACTTGATGCCCTTACCATTGATAAAACAGGTCAAATGGCTCCCCGGCGTAATAGTATGTCCCGCACCCGCCTGGCTGTCATTCTTGTTGTGGTGCTTGCCGTTGGGGCTGCAGCCGTAACCCTCTTTCGTAACCGTTCCGTAACGATTGAAACAGCCACTGTCTCACTGTATTTCCCGACGCAGTCTTTTACACTCCTCAATTCCAGTGGTTATATTGTTGCCCAGCGTAAAGCAGCGGTTGCATCTAAAATAACGGGACGAATGGAATGGATCGGCGTTGAAGAGGGAAGTAAAGTGAGTTCAGGGCAGGTAATTGCCCGCCTTGAGAATAAAGATCTTGAAGCGTCTGTCCATCAGGCAGAGGCCGCTTTGCAAAATTCGAAGGCGACACGTGAACAATCGCGTGCTGAATTGGCAGATGCAGAAAAATCATTTCAGCGCCAAAAAGAGCTACTGGCCTTAGGAATAGTCTCCCAGTCTGATTATGATAGTGCTGATGCCCGTTTCAAACGTGCCAGTGCATCTATGGCCAGTGCAGAAGCCGGGATAGCAACTGCTGTTGCCGCACTGCAGGGTGCTAATGTCAACCGTGGTTACAGCTTTATCCAAGCCCCTTTTGATGCTGTGGTGTTGACCAAAAATGCTGATGTCGGTGATATCATTACGCCATTTGGAGCGGCGGCAAATTCAAAAGCTGCGGTTGTTACCATTGCCGACCTTGCTTCACTCCAAGTTGAGGCAGATGTTTCAGAATCCAACCTTGCGCAGATCAGGCAGGGCCAACCGTGTGAAATTACCCTGGACGCACTTCCGGGCAGCCGTTTTCGTGGGGTCGTTCATACGATCGTGCCGACTGCGGATCGCAGTAAAGCCTCGGTTATGGTGAAAATTCGTTTTCTTGAACGGGATCAGCGAATTTTCCCCGAAATGAGCGCCAAGGTCGCGTTTCTGCAGCGTGAGGCTGTCGCCGCAGATAATAAAGCGCGGATTGTCCTTAATCCGGCTGCCATGGTAACCCGTAACGGCCAGAGCGGTGTTTATCTCGTTGTTGGGGAGACGGTACGCTTTACGGCAGTTACTGCCGGTGCCAGGTTAGGTGATCTACTGGAGGTGGCGGGGGTGAAATCGGGCGATAAAGTTGCTCTTAAACCACTTGAAAAGCTGAAAGATGGCGACAAAATCTCCTTTCCGGAGAAAAAATAGCCATGTCAACTTCCGCTGAGCAGCACGCAATCGTTACCATTAACTCTGTTTCAAAAGCGTATCAACGCGGCAATCAGCCAATACCGGTACTGGAAGGAATCTCATTTGATATTGTCCGGGGTGAGTTTTTGGCTTTGATGGGTCCTTCAGGTTCGGGTAAATCGACGCTGCTTAACCTTATCGCCGGGATAGATACCGTGGACAGCGGTTCAATAGTGGTGGACGGTGTTGATATTGCGACGCTGAATGAATCAGACCTGGCACGGTGGCGAGCAGCTCACGTCGGCTTCATTTTTCAGTTTTATAATCTGATTCCGGTTCTGACCGCCTATGAGAATGTTGAACTGCCGTTGTTATTAACGACACTTTCACGCCGTGAGCGCCGCGAGCATGTAGAAGCCGCCTTGGAGGTTGTCAGCCTGTCAGACCGGATGGAGCATTATCCTTCGCAACTTTCCGGTGGTCAGCAGCAGCGGGTGGCAATTGCCCGTGCGATTGTCACGGACCCGACCATACTGGTGGCCGATGAACCGACCGGTGACCTTGATCGGGTCTCCGCCGAAGAGATCCTCGGCTTGATGGCCCGACTTAATGCAGAGCGGGGGAAAACCATTATCATGGTAACCCATGATCCACGTGCGGCTGAGAAGGCACATATCATCCGCCATTTGGAAAAAGGTTTGTTGAACGATGTTTCTCCTTAAGCTTCTCGCCCGCAACGCCTTTCGGCATCGGATACGAACGTTCCTGACTATTTTGGGTATCACGGTCGCTATTCTGGCTTTCGGTCTTCTGCAGGCAGTTGTCACTGCTTGGTACGCCGGAGCCAATGCCTCGTCAGCTGCCCGTTTGATCAGTCGGAATGCGGTTTCTCTCGTATTTTCACTCCCAATAGCCTATCAGGAACGTATCCGTCGTATCGAAGGAGTTTCGTCGGTTTCCTACGCCAACTGGTTCGGCGGTGTCTACATAACTGAAAAGAATTTTTTTCCCAGTTTTGCGATTGAGCCGAAAAGTTATCTGGATCTTTATCCGGAATTTGTTTTGGCACCGGAAGAAAAACGGGCATTTTTTCAGGATCGAAAAGGTTGTGTTATCGGTAAAAAACTGGCAAGGCGCTTTGGCTGGAAAATCGGGGATAGCATTCCACTGAAAGGGACTATCTTTCCGGGAAACTGGGAGTTTGTTGTGAGAGGCATTTATTCGGGAGCAGAGACATCCACGGATGAATCCCAGTTCTTTTTTCACTGGCAGTATTTGAATGAATCGCTGAGAAAAACGGTTGCCAGGCGCGCCGATCAGACCGGGGTGTATATTATTGGCCTGAAAAACTCGCGCGCAGCGGCAGAAGTTTCTCTTGCCGTTGATGCCACATTCAAAAACTCGCTGGCAGAAACGTTGACCGAAACTGAAAAAGCTTTCCAGCTCAGCTTTGTTTCCATGACTGAGGCGATTGTCGTGGCTATCCGTATCGTGTCTTTTGTCGTAATTATCATTATTATGGTGGTGGTGGCAAATACCATGGCAATGACCGCCCGCGAAAGGATCGGCGAATATGCGATCTTCAAGGCGATGGGGTTTCAGGCGCACCATATTGCAGGCATGGTGTTTGGTGAATCGCTCTTTATAACATCTGCTGGCGGCGCTCTTGGCATTATCCTCACCTTTCCGGTCGCCAGAAAATTTGGTCAGCTTATGGGAGATTTTTTTCCTGTGTTTCAGGTTGAGCGCTCAACAATATACATGGATCTTGTCTTTTGCCTGATTGTCGGAATTGTTGCGGGTATTTTCCCCACGTGGCGGGCGGTGAGGATAAAGATAGCGGATGGATTACGGCGGGTAGGGTGACACTGTTCGAATAAGGAGTTTCCATGAAAATTAAAATACTTGTTGTTGATGATGAACTGAGTATGCGTGAATTTCTCTCCATCCTGCTGGAGCGAGAGGGATATGACGTTACGGTTGCAGGTTCTGCCGATGAAGCGCTGCGCACCATGGAATCCGCGTTGTTTGACTTGGTGCTCTCGGATGTAAATATGCCAGGTTTATCGGGTATTGAGTTACTGGGCCGCATCAAAAATATGTCTCCTGAGACAGCGGTACTAATACTGACCGCTTTTTCAACATCAGAACAGGCCGTAGAGGCAATGAAACTTGGTGCATATGATTACGTGTGTAAGCCATTTAAAAACGAAGAGATAAAGCAGTTGATCAAAAATGCCCTTGAAAAGCAGGGGTTAAAACGGGAAAATGTTTTGCTGAAAAAGCACGTCAGCGAGCGTGACAGTTTCTGCGGCATTATCGGTACGAGTCCGAAGATGCGGGAGCTTTTCGATATGATTCAGAAGGTAGCCGCCAGCCAGAGTAGTGTGCTGATTCTTGGTGAGAGCGGCACCGGTAAAGAGTTGGCAGCCCGTTCCATACACACGTGCAGTCCGCGCAAATCAAAGCCGTTTGTAGCGGTTAATTGTGGCGCTATTCCAGAAAACCTGATTGAGAGTGAGCTGTTCGGGCATAAAAAAGGTTCCTTCACCGGGGCGGTCAGTGACAGGCCCGGTCTGTTTGAGCAGGCGGAAGGAGGAACACTCTTTCTTGATGAAATAGGTGAATTGCCGCTACTGATGCAAACCAAGCTGTTGCGGGTGCTTCAGGAGCGCGAATTCAAACGGGTTGGGGATGCTGTTACCCGCAAGGCAGATGTACGGATACTGAGCGCGTCAAACCGCGACCTGGAAAGTCAGGTGAAGGATGGGACTTTTCGGGAGGATTTATATTACCGTCTCAATGTTGTGCAGCTTGTTATGCCGCCGCTGCGGGAACGGATTGAGGATATCCCGCTCCTGATTGAGTATTTTTGTCGGAAATTCCAAGTTACAGGCCAAAACAAGCCAGCCTCAATTACCGTTGGTGCCCTTAAGGTGCTGATGAATCATGCCTTTCCCGGCAATATTCGGGAGTTGGAAAACTGCATTGAGCGCAGTCTGATTCTTGATCCTGAGGTGATTTCCGAGACAAGTCTGCCAAAACAGCTGCTGGCCAACAAAGCTCCCTGTCTTAGCGGCGATTGCGATATCCCTGAGTCCGGTATGCAGCTGGAACCGATGTTGGAGGAGTTGGAAAAGAAATATCTGATGAAGGCACTTGAAAAGACCGGTGGAGCAAAAAAGAAAGCAGGGGAACTGCTGGGAATGACGTTTCGCTCGTTTCGGTATAGACTGGCCAAGTTTGGGCTGGATAGTGGGGAGGAGTGACTTTTTACCGCATGTTGACGTAAATTGTATGAAACTTGACCGGGTGATGGTGACGTTTCTTAGCTCACACGGGATGGTTAATACGACATAGTCCGCTGTGCTATTAGTGCTTTTGAGTTTACATGCAAGTAAAGATACTATAGATATACTCGCTGATACTCAGCATAGACATTACGAGGACAAAAATGAAAAAACTTCTTTTGACAGCTTTACTGGTTGTTCTTACCGCAACATCATCCATTGCAACTGATACTCCTGCGAGTACCGCTGCAATTTCTACTGCCAGTACAGGATTGTTAGTAAAATCCGGTCGGGAAACTATTGGCAAACTGTCAAGCGGAGATTCTCTTGCGTGGCAAACCTCAACCTCGGGATATGCTATATCCACGCAACATATAAATGGTGTCAAGGCCTTTGGTACTTCTCATGATGGTATTTCATTAACTTGGATGCCCGTAACAAAAGGCGCTCCAATGGGAGTCCTTGGCACGGCAGGTTCTGCTTCTGTTTCTGGCACAGGTTGGAGCATCATGTAATTGTTTTGAATCAGGATACCATCATGGGTGTTTTTCTGACCTTATACATTTTTGCTCTGTAGCTGACAATAATTGTCATCACTTGTTGCCAAAATTAGGTTTAATTTGAGTTTTACGTACATTATCTTTTATTTTACCTAACAATAACATGTAATTAAGTAAATAATCGCTTTTGGTCTTGATATTGCTAAATAGAACTTAACTTCACAATCAAGCTCTGTCGTTAGAGCACAAACCACGAAAGGAGAAACATTATGTTAAACAAGTTCAGAAGTAACAAAGGTTTTACCCTGATCGAGTTGCTGATCGTCGTTGCGATTATCGGTATCCTGGCCGCAGTAGCTATTCCGCAGTTTTCGTCTTATCGGGAGAAAGCCTACCACAGTGCTTCAACCAGTGATTTGAAAAATATTAAAACCGGCATGGAAGCCTTTATGGCTGACAATCAGCTGTATCCCGCTGCTATAGGTGCTTACTAACTAATTTAAAATTATAAAGGGGTAAAATATGAAAAAAATTATTTTAACAAGCCTGCTTGTTGTACTTGCTGCAACCTCATCTTTTGCTGCAGACACTGCTGCGAGTACCGGTGCAATTTCTACTTCTAGTGCAGGACTTACAATTAGGTCTGGTACAGCAACAATTGGTAAGCTATCAACGGGGGATTCTCTTGCGTGGCAAACTGCGACGACAGGCTATGCCATTGCCACACAACATATTAATGGTGTTAAAGCATTTGGTACATCGCACGATAGTACCGCAATTACTTGGTCGGCCGTAACAAAGGGAGCAGCAATGGGCGTATTGAGTACGGCAGGTTCTGCTTCTGTTTCTGGTACAGGTTGGAGCGTAATGTAATTAGGTCTGATCCAGAACAAATCATCAAGCGGGGTGTCTAGGCATCCCGCTTTTTTTATGGATATTTTTATGCCAGTTTACCATAAATCAACTACGTTAGTATTAAGCCTTGTGCTTTTCGTGCTGGGGATTTACTACCCGTCTCTATTCGCTCCTCTCAATTCACTTGACGACATTGGGCTCTATCAATCACTACTGAACATGGACAGTTTTAATATTAAAGATATATTTTTCCCGGGCGGTGCTGGGAGTTATTATCGACCAGTATTGTTTTTGTCGTTTGTGATGGATAAATTCGTCTGGGGGCTCAGTGAAAGTTTTATGCATCTGGAAAATATAATCTTTCATCTTGCCAATACTGTGCTGGTCTATGCGGTAACCCGCCGTGCTTCATTCAATTTATTAAACCCTTCACCTGTTGCAGCATTTGTGGCTGCACTTTTATTTGCCATCCACCCACTTAATACCGAGGCGGTTAACTGGATTTCAGGTCGGACCGATCTGCTGTCTTGTTTTTTTCTATTACTGTCGATGTACCTAATTCTGAAGAGACCAGTAAGTTTTTTACATTCGTGCTTTGCGGCACTTTGCATGCTAATAGCTTGTTTTGCTAAAGAAACCGCTATTTTTTTTCTTCCCGCCGCGCTCCTCTTTCCTTTTTTTGTTTGCGCTGAAAAAATTGATGCGGTTTCTCTCCGGAATGTATTTCGTAAATCCTGGTTCCATATGATTGTTTTCTGCATTGCCGCTTTTGCCTATTTTGCAGTTCGTATGGTGGCATTCTCCAAAGGCGACCACGGTGTATCTCGTGTTTTAAGCCGTGTTGGCGGATCTGAAGGATCCACCCTGCTAATAAAAGTGAGATTAGTTTTGAAGGCAACCGGTTTTTATGCAAAAAAACTATTGATCCCATTCCCCCTTAATTTCGGTATAGTTCATGTCTCAGACGCCTATCTTCCACTGGGTTTACTCGTTCTCGTTGGGATAGTCTGGCTTATATACCGACGGACATTACCGGCTTTTTTTGTCGTTTGCGCTGGTGCTGTTGGTACTTCTGCGTTGATGATTCCGTTATTATTCTTTACTTGGACCCCTTTAGCAGAACGCTATATGTATATTCCATCTGCATTTTTTCTCGTTGGCGTCACACTAGGTTTTCAGAGTTGGGAACAGTGTACAAAGTATCGGCTGCCTGTGACCCTAGCCGTATCGTGCCTTGCAGTAGTTGCACTTTACGGCACTGCCACGCGTAATATTCTCTGGCAGGATAATCTTGCCCTGTTTCAGGATACACAGCGTAAATCTCCTGATTTTAAAGCTGCACAAAATGAAGTAGCGAATGCGTTGCACGCGCTTGGCAGACAGAAGGAAGCACTAGATATTTTTAAATCATATGATGAACCGAGTAACATTAATGATCAGCTTGGGCTTAAAAACAAGGCAGTCGCTTTGGTCAATGAAGGTGATTTTAGCGGTGCCCGAATAATCTTAACGCAATTGTTGGCTAACCCTGGCAAACATGAAATTTCTATCCTGTTGCAGGTGTTAGAATTTAATAAAATCAAAGTGGTAGTAAAAAGGGCTACAATCAAAGAAGTCTATGCAGAATCAGTTACTTTGTTGACCCGTCTCATCGAACTTACCGGTGACCCCTTTTATTCCTACCGACTGGGGATTGTTAATATGCAGGTGGGCGAAAAGGAAAAAGCACTTGCGGCATTTACTACCGTTGTTCGCACTGCCTCGCTAACCGCTTATTACCGCAAACCGGCTGAAAAACTTTCGAAAGAGCTTGCAAAAGATCTTGCAAAGTGAATGAACACTCTTTTTTTTTCAATATCTCGATCAATACAAGTTGCGCATTACAACCCGGAAAACTTTATTATTGACGGTTTGTCTTGCATCATTCATTTTTCATACATTGCCGGGCTTTCTCTTTACCCTGTTCTGGAAGGAATCTAATTATGACAACTATGACGTTATGCGGCATTGATGAACATCTGGCACAAACCTTGAAATAATTATCTCACAGTCAGGGCGTCAGTCTTAATGCGCTAGCACTGCGCTTGATTCGTGAGGCGACAGGTGTTGATAAACGAAAAAGAACTCTGGCGCACCATGACCTCGACACTCTTGCTGGTACCTGGAGTAAAGAAGATGAAGATTCTTTTTTAGTGGTAACAAGTTCGCTTGAGACTGTTGAAGAAGATATGTGGAAATGAAATAGCCCCTCCCACCGATTATTACCTTAAACCGGCTGATAGTTTGTAGGCGTTGAGATTGTTCGGTATTGATGCGAATGGAACCACCGATTGACAACAAAACTAGTACGAGTCATAATGACTCACAACGAATCAACGGGGGGGGTGAGTAATATGCGCCAGATGACTTTAAGGGATATACCTGTTGAAATTGAGATGGTTGCACGTAATGAGGCAAACAAACAGGGAGTAAGTCTTAACAAAGCCTTTTTGACACTACTTCGTAAGGGAACTCTGCAAACGATAGCTCAATCACCTGCTGTTGACAATAATCGTGAAAGCCGATTCTCTCGTTTTTGCGGTGTCTGGACCAATGAAGAAGCTGCTGAATTTGATACGAATCTCTTGGAACAGCGTAAAATTGATAACGAGGCGTGGCAATGATGAGGATACTTCTTGATACCTCTGCATACTCACATTTGATGTGTGGAAATCGGAATATTGCCACATTACTTGATCAAGCCGATGAAGTATTGCTTAGTGCAATCGTCGTCGGTGAACTGCGTGCCGGTTTTAAAAACGGTTCTAAAGAACGTCAGAATAAAGCAGTTTTGCAAGATTTTTTATCTGTAATAAATGTGAGTGTTCTTTCAATAGATGGCGATACGGCAGAACGGTATTCAGTCATTTTCGATTATCTTAAAAAAGCTGGAAATCCCATTCCAATAAATGACATATGGATAGCGGCAAGCGCCATGCAGCATGGCTTGGTTCTTGTTACGTCTGACCAGCACTTTTCTGTTTTACCCCAGATTGTATCTGAAATTGTGTTAGGAGCTTGTTGAAAATGACGACAATTATTAACATAACCCTCAAAGGTATTTTCCGTGACCGAGTGTTTCAGGGAATCATGGTGACTGCGTGTGCCTTCCTGCTAATACCCGGTCTTGCAGCTCTTTCTATGCGCCAGGTGACTGAACTATCCTTAACTCTGTCACTCTCGCTGATCTCGTTTATCCTGTTGCTTTTGGCGGTTTTTTTGGGTGGCACATCACTGTGGAAGGATATTGAACGTCGCTATACCTTCAGTATTCTGGGATTGCCGCTTTCAAGGCAGAGTTATCTGCTGGGGCGCTTTGGCGGTACGGCTCTGTTTGTGCTTTTGGCCTCTGTTGTGCTGGGCCTTGCCGCGTGTGCGGTGGTTGGCTTCACCTCTGCCACTTATCCCCCTGACAAGCCAATTATCTGGGGCACCATGGTTCTTTGCATTTTGTTTGATGCACTGAAATATATCATGTTGATTGCGGTAGCATTTTTGTTTTCTACAGTCAGCACATCGTTCTTCCTTCCGGTTTTCGGCACGATTGCCACGTTTCTTGTTGGAGGTGTTACACAGCAAGTTTATGAGTACATTCACTCACCTGCTTCAATAAGCTTATCCCCGTTTGTAAAACAGATTGCCACCGGTCTGTATTATATCCTGCCAAACTTCAGTGCCTTTGATTTAAAGGTTAATACCATATACAGTCTGCCGGTCCCTGCAAATGGTCTGCTACTGACGATAGCCTATTTTATCGTGTATGTCGGGTTACTGCTTTCTCTTGCTGCCGCTGTTTTTTCCCGGCGTGAAATGAGGTAGCTAATGATTAAAACAGCCTCCGCAGCCCTATTTTTTCTTGTTTTGTACGGCATCCTGATACTTCCGCTTACATCCTATCTACACAACAAACCTTTCGTGGAAAAGCTCGGTTATGTCCCTTCAGTGACAGCACTCAAAATCATCGCAGCCGATCATAAAGAGCTGGTTGCAGCAACACTGGTGATGAAGGTGTTAATGTACTTTGGTGGACTTGTTGAAAAATCTGATAAGCAGGTAACAGTACCGCCTGACTATATGTCCATGTCCCGCTTGCTGCATGGCGCGGTTAAGTTGGATCCCTACAATATGGATGCCTATTACTTTGCACAAGGGTTTTTAACCTGGGATGTCAAACAGTATAAGCTGGCAAATGATCTGCTTGACTATGGCATGAAGTATCGCACCTGGGATTGGCAGCTCCCTTATTTTGCCGGGTTCAATAGTGTCTTTTTTCTGAAGGACTACGGTGCGGCTGCAAAGTATTATCAGCGCGCCGGTGAGTTGTCAGGTTCTGATCTGTCGAGGCTTCTTGCTGGCCGTTATATGCAGGAATCGGGGCAGACTGAGCTGGCCATCGCCTATCTGACTGCTATGGAGAAAGGTGGCAGGAATCCGGCAATTAAAAAGAATTATCAGATTCGGTTGAAGGCGTTCCGTGAGACCCGCCGCATTGAAGTTGCCCGTGATCAGTATATAAAAACGCGTAGGGTTGTGCCGGAAACAGTTGAAGTACTTGTTTCAGTTGGTTTGCTAACTCCCCCTCCTCAAGATCCCTATGGCGGACAGTTTTATCTGGAAGCAGATGGAAAAGTAGCGACTACCAGTAAGTACGCTTTTGGTGGAGCTAAGAGTAAGTAGTACAAAAAATGTGAGAGCCTAATGAATGTTATAGAGAGCTCTTCTACCATAAAATGAACCTTGAAGTTTTCTGTTGAGTACGGTAAACTTGTACAACTTATAAGACAAGAGGTGTAGCCTATGCAAGTTGTTAATTTTTCAGAGGCACGTAACCATTTTAAACGCGTAGTTGATCAGACTGTGGCTGACTCGGACTTTACGATCATTTCACGGCGTGACTCTCCGGACGCCGTTCTCATGTCCCTTGATACTTTTAACAGTCTTATGGAGACGGTTCACCTTTTAAAGTCACCTGCAAACGCGGTTCACCTTGCCCATTCTATTGAACAGTATCGCGCAGGAAAACTTGTAGATGGAAATTTAGCAGATGCCTGAACGACTGACATGGACACAGTCAGCTTGGGAAGACTACCAGCACTGGCAGACGCAAGACAGGAAAACGCTAAAACGTATTAATCTGCTTATTCAGGATACAATGCGTAGTCCATTTGAAGGTATTGGCAAGCCTGAGCCATTAAGAGAAAATCTTTCCGGGTTCTTGTCCCGTCGCATTGATGAGACGAACCGCTTGGTGTATGTTGTTGATGGTATCGATCTTGTCGTTATTGCCTGTCGTTATCACTATTGAGGCGAAGTGGCACTGTATTGTGTGGGGTGAAGTTCAATTTCACAAACATAGCTGGAGACTCAGATGAACGCAATTGAGATAAAAGGTCTTTATAAACAGTTTACCGGAAAGCGTATGACAAAGGTCGATGCTCTGAAGGGAATTGACCTGACTATAGAAACGGG
>CAIRND010000666.1 GCA_903879825.1 uncultured Geobacteraceae bacterium | reverse complement strand
CGGCCGGAAAATGTGAACTGATGCGGCAGTGGCCACCGGGGGTATACGGGGATAACGGACTCCCGTGGATGATGAAAGCGAAAACCCATTTTCCCTTGAAGCAGGCCATATAACCCACAGGCCACCCCCTCAGGCGAGCTGGCCTGAAGTCTGAGGACTGTTTTTCCGTTTTCAAGGCGGGATTTCCAGCGATAGGAGCGGTCGGGAGTCCGAATTGTATGGGTGGGTGACGTATTGGTCTGTGGCGTATTGGCTAACGGAGCGACATCTGGCAGAATTATGACTACCTGCCCACCTGACCTGTTGATGCTGACTGCCGCTGATGGCATGGCTTGCTGCAGCAATGTTCTGGTGTCAGCGATGGCGGCGTCAGCAACGGGTGACGAGAGCAGCCTCGGTGGGGCCTGAATGGTGATCGGGAGACTGGAAGCGATGGCGGGGACGGCTGTCACTGTAACGGTAAGAATGGCAACGGTGAGCATGACCGAAAAGATTTCGACTATTCTCTGCCCGAAATGACCACCGGAGAATAAAGCTCTAATCTGATGTGGCCGACTTTTGCAAGAGTAGATGGTTGTAGTCATGAATAGAAAGTCCCCCCAAACGAGGAACAATAACAGATCACGCACGGAAGTTGGGTAGCAATCAGGTTACGATATTGTTACAAATCAGACTGGTCACTATCCCGTGTTGCGCTTCTCACAAAGCCGACCCTCAACCCGAATGGCCTGGCCAACTTCTCGAGGGTCTCAAGCGTCGGGTTGCCCCGGCCCTTTTCAATATCCATTAACACTCTTGGATATATCTTTAGTACCTTCGTCGCATATTCTATTTGTGTCAGGCCGACGATCATGCGCATCCTCTTTGTTGCCTGGCCGATTGTGAGCGAACCGGCAGCCAGTTCAGCAAACAGCAGCTCCTTGGCCTCCCGTGAGCTCAGCGTAGTTTTGTTAGCGGTTCTTGACATATATTATCCCTGTGAAATCATGGTGCGCAGGTCACCAGCAACCTCAGTACATCGTGCGGTAACACCTTCAATAACCTCACCCTCAACGCCACACCCTTTCATGCACTGCGGCAGTGCCGCAACTTTTTCTGCCTGGGATTTCAGGAACACGACCGTTGCTTCAGGATCACACCATCTTTTAAGCGATTGAGCGATGCCCCCCCAATCCGGACGTCCTGGAGCTGGTTCAAGATTTTCCCCTCTTGAGGCTCTGGCAATGCCTTCAGGGTCAAGGAACATGGGGGCAAAGTCGTATAACGGTGATAGCTCAACTGTGCCATCGATGTATTTGATAAGCGAGCTGTTGCGGGGATGGTTATCCGTATTACGCAAAGCACAATTAAGGATTTCCCGCTGCAAATATTCCCAAAGTTCACCCTGCCTGTTGGTTGCAAATGACGCTACGGACTGGCAAAGATCAAGATGGTTCGCACGCTGGCCGTATGACGCAATCCGTGCCGCCGAAGCAAGTGTCTCAAGTCCATGGCGGATGAACGGAGTGCCGGGAATACGGTCAAATCTTGGTATGAACAGGGCGTTTTCTATGAATTCCAGTGGTTTCCCCGTACGGATTCCAAAATGACGGGCTACTTCGTAATACGGCGCTTCATTGCGTAAAACTGTTTTGTCGCGTACATCGTTTCCGCGTGGGAACTTCACCAGCCAGCAATCCAGTACATTGTTATCAGGCAGGGCGCCATCAGGATGCCATCGGCCGGTTCGATCTCTGCTTAATAGAAACTTTGGAGCATCGCCCGCCACATCTGAAGCACCGGCAACAACAGCCCCCATTGACTCGGCATATTCAATGAAGTCGGCCTGTTTGTCTATGATATCCTCTTTGGAAAATCCCGGGTGTTTGAAGGGATGCGGAGATCTGACCGCTTCCATTATCCGAATATTACCAGGGGGGTTGCCTGCGCCGTTTAGCAGCAATAGCCAGTCGGATGATGGATTGTCCGGGATGTTCAGTCGCCTTGCCCAGGCACGTCGTCCGGCACCTGAAGGAAGTATATCGAGCAGAAACGCCGGCCAATGGCGCTCTGAGTATAGATCGAAGTTGACGGGGTAGTGCAGACCCACCCGTTTTGACGGGAGTTCATCCGGTAAAGCAATGACATAATCGGGATCATACTCAAAATAACCGGCGCCCTCGATCCCTTTATGAAGAGAAGAATCCGGCAGGTCAAATTCCCCTGCGATAATCCAATTGCCGTTTAAAAATATTTGAATGGTAGCTTTCATGCTGTCTTAATAGCATAACTGTACCAGGTAATCAATATTAATTGCTATCATAGTAGCAGATATTGGACTCACGTACTTCTGAGGCGCTTTACGTTGTCTCTGTCTCAGCACAACAATAAGGTTACGATTTGGTTACAAACGTAACAGAAATATTACATTAAAATGTTCACAAAGCTTTAACAGAGTTGGCACCCTATCGTAATATTGTTTGTGGTAGAAAAAGGCCGGAATTTAAAACTGTATTACGGAGGGAACACGCATGGAATTCAAGAAGAAGGGGCTTACGTATGCCTCGTTGTTAGCGGTTGTAGTAATGTCAGGAATGATGAGTGGTTGTGGCAGCGACAGCACCACAACGGCTGCCCCCACAACCACATTTGTTTACACATCAGATGCCCATTACGGTATCAAGCGGGCTGCTTTTTCGGGTTTGAGCAGCGCTCAGCAGGTGAACGGAGCGATGATTACCGAAATGAACCGCCTGCAGAGTGCAAAGGTTGCGTTGCCGAGTGATAGCGGGATTAACGCAGGGCAAGCATTGACTGCTGTGGACTTTGTCGTTGAAACAGGTGATGCGGTTAATCGAGCTGACAGCAACGTATACCCGACTGCCAAAGCTCTTGCTAAAGATGTCTGGCCACAATTTACTGCAGATTATTTCACCACACTTAACCTTAAGAACGGAGCGGGTGCAAAAGCTCCATTATACATGACCCCGGGCAACCACGACGTCTCCAATGCTATCGGATACTATAAGGCACCTCTCAACGCCGATGCGGGAATCGACGCAACGTCGTACGTTGGAATTTACAACCTGATGAATCCGACTGCAACCATTGCTACGACCTCATTTACATCTGCAACAACCGCTGCAGCCACTTATGCCAGCAAACGACTTGTCACATCACGTGATGTCAATGGTGTTCATTTGCTTTTCGTCGGGATGTGGCCTGATTCCGTTACCCGCCCATTGATTGACGCCAATCTGGCAAATGTTCCTGCAGCAACCCCTGTCATACTGTTCACACACGACCAGCCTGACGCAGAGTCAAAGCATTTCACCAATCCGGTCACGCCGTTCACGATCAATGCCACCAACAAATTTGAAAATCTGCTTTCAGATTCCTTTGTCGAGGTAACATCCTTAAATACTCCCTATTCAGATGCCGCCGGTTCATTGGCAATAGTCAGTACCAGTGAACAAAGGACATTTGTTACGTGGCTCAAGACACACAAGAACATTGTTGCCTACTTCCATGGCAACTCCAACAAAAACGAGTTTTATAGCTACACGGGACCAGATAACGATATCAGCCTGAACGTTTTCCGGGTTGACTCACCGATGAAGGGTGATATTTCGTCAACGGACGCAACCAAACTGTCTTTCCAGGTCATTTCTATTGACTCCGCTGCTAAAAACATGACAGTGCGGGAATACCTGTGGAACACAAAAGCCTTTGGTACTTCCAAAACAGTATCTCTTGCACCACGTACTCTTTAATCTTATTTTTCCATGCCGTAGTTATTCATTTTCCCCGCGCCGTTTCCGGTGCGGGGTTTTTTAAATTTAGATCTCATACGAAAGGGTTATCATCATGGACAGTGTCATACCTTCAGGAATCAGCCGCCGCGACCTTATTAAACTTCTTGGAGCCGGAGCGATCTACGCAATGCTGCCTAATCGGGGCGAAGCCGCACCAGCGACTACATTTGAACCGGGCAAAGGTCAGGGCCTGATCTTCGTGGTTGGCGATGGTATGCCGCTTGGTGTGACACGGGCGATGCACGAAATTCGAACCGGTGTGTTTGGGCGGAAGGATTCCAACCTGTATAGCCATCTGCGCGATTCGCGCTCGTCGATTGGGTATATGGCGACAGCAAGTCTTTCAAGCATTGTCACCGATTCAGCGCCTGCCTCGGTCGCCTGGTCAACAGGCGTAAAAACCAATAACAGGCTGCTTGCAACTCTCCCCGATGGCCGACCATTGACAACTATCATGGAGCTGCTGAAGCGGGAAGGCTATGGCTGCGGGCTGGTGACGACAACCAGGGTAACCCACGCGACGCCGGCCGCCTGGGTTTCCCATCAACCGCATCGTGATCTTGAAGATGCAATTGCACTCGATATGCTCGCCTTCAGGCCTGACGTCCTTCTGGGTGGTGGCAGCGTACATTTTGATGCGGCTAAGCGCGCTGACAAGAAGGATCTCTGTGCTGAATTTGCCAAAACCGGCTTTGATGTCATTAAAAATCGCACGGAGCTTCTGACACGTGAGCCTGACGGGCGACCTCTTTTAGGACTTTTTTCCCCCTCACATCTTGCCTATGCGGTTGATCGACTTAATGACAAAGTACTTGGTGACAAACAACCGAGCCTGCCTGAAATGACAGCGGCCGCCTTGCAGCGCCTGTCGCATAATCCAAAAGGGTTTATCCTCCAGGTTGAGGCGGGGCGGATAGATCACGCCAGTCATTCCAACGACGCCTGGGGTGCCATTATGGATACCGTGGAACTTGATGACACACTTGCTGTTATTGATACCTATCTGGCGGCCAATCCCACTACTTTGGTAGTTGTTACCTCAGACCATGGCAACTCCGGATGGGGGGTAAACGGTACCGGACCGGACTATAACGATGCAACTGCCGCATTGCGGTCATACCGGGCGGGGAAAACCTCCTTCGAAGTCCTGATCAAAAAGATGAGAGGCAAGGGGGCGGGTGAAATCGGAGACATTGTCCGGGAGCATACCGGTTTTGCTATTGGTCAGGATGAAGCGCGCATGATCGTGGATGCAATGGCTCCCGATTTTGCCGCGTATCCCGGAGACTATGTTTCCCAGCCCGATGCCACTCTGGCTAAAATTCTGTCCCACAGTTCGTATGGCAAGAGCAGCAAAGGAGCACCGGGGCATGGCATTCGTCGCGGAAATGTGGGTTTTACCTCCTGCAATCATACCGCTGAAGATCAGCTGCTGCTGGCCTACGGTCACCGGGCCAAGGAATTTGGTATGGACCGGCTGGTGGATAATACCTACCTCTTTGAAGTGATGTGCCGGTATTTTGGAGTGAGTCACCGTAATCCTTCAATGACATCTGCACAGGCACTCCCCTTTTTGAAGGTCGCGACAGCCAGTGAATGGCAGCAGCATATGAAGCTGCATATCGCCTGAAATTAATGAATCTGGGAAAAGCAGTTGTCCACGAAAGGCACGAAATACACGTACTAAATCAGAAAGATACACAATGATTTGGCATAACCTGTTTGGTGAATACGTATACTTCTGTGATGCTTCAAATTTTCGTGTGTTTTCGTGCCTTTCGTGG
>CAIRND010000665.1 GCA_903879825.1 uncultured Geobacteraceae bacterium | reverse complement strand
TACGTTTTCAGCCAAGCTTTCGACGCCGCCGAGTAGTTGCGCTCTGGTGTACGGCGGCACAGAGCGGCAACAGCGAAGTGATGTCAATGTCTGGCGAGTAGGTGACGTTGCTGAGATGATGAGGATGGTTAGTGGGTAAGTGAGATATTCTCCTACATTCGGACTGCTCGCCTCGGTTATAGCTATCCAGAAATGTTTTTTCCACAACCATTCTAACCAAAACTTGTCAGGACAAAGTGTATTATAAAAATAGTGGATTTTCAGATAGTTGTTTTGTTATAAATTAGCTAGTTAAGTCCCGTTTCGGACGTCCGAAACGTACTTTTAGAAGAAGACACCGTGAGAAAAATCGGGAATTCCGATTTTTCTACAAAACCAACAAATTTCTAGAATTTGGACCTAATACTTTCCGTCGGCTACCACATAAAATCCCTGAGTGGCACACAATTTCGCCAATGGGCAACCAAGCGACTCAATGAAGGCGGCAAGAAATGATCAAGAAAAAATCAGACAAAACGGTTTCCATCACAGAATCATCCGCAGCCCAATACCTGACTTTTGTGGCAGCTGTCGGCAGCACAGAGCAGAACATTGAGATGTGCTATCAGGATGAAAATATCTGGCTGACACAGAAGCTCATGGCAACGCTGTATGATGTGGGCATTAACACCATTAATTACCATCTTAAAACTATTTTTGATGACTCGGAATTAGACCCTGGGGCAACTATTCGAAAATATCGAATAGTTCAAACCGAAGGCAATAGGGCGGTCACTCGTGAGGTTGAGCATTACAACCTGCAAGCGATTATTTCTGTCGGTTTCAAGGTGAACAACCCGCGTGCCGTACAGTTCCGAAAGTGGGCAGGTCACATTGTCAAGGATTACACCATTCAAGGGTGGGCAATGGATGTGGAGCGTCTTAAAAATGGACATAAATTCACGGACGCATATTTTGAACGTCAACTGGAACAGATCCGCGAAATCCGCCTGTCAGAACGGAAGTTTTATCAAAAAGTGACCGACCTCTATGCAACCGCATTTGATTACGATAGCACTGCAAAAACCACGCGGGATTTCTTTGCTTTGGTGCAAAACAAACTGCATTGGGCTACCCATCGCCATACGGCGGCAGAACTGATCGTGCTGCGTGCCGATGCCGACCAGCAAAACATGGGGCTGACCTCGTGGGAATCCGCCCCAGAGGGCAAAATCGTCAAATCCGATGTTTCTGTTGCGAAAAATTATTTGAATGCTGATGAAATGGATTATCTGGAGCGGATTGTTTCTCTTTATCTGGACTTTGCTGAATTTCAGACAATTCGAAAGATACCGATGTCCATGGAAGATTGGGCAAAGCGATTGGATGGTTTTTTAGAATTCAACGGCAACGAGATATTGACCGGTCCAGGTAAAATTTCGCACGAGCAGGCAAAACTCCACGCTGAAACCGAATTTGAGAAATACCGCATTGTGCAGGATCGGCTTTTTGAAAGCGATTTTGACCGCTTTGTGGCGCTGCAAAGCAAGCGGAGTGAATAGAAGCAGAAGAAGGTAGACTATGAGCAGTCTGAACTATATGGAGAAACTGCTGGATGGGGTTGCGGTGGAGTGGAAGAGTTTGGGGGAAATTGGCGAATTTGTCCGTGGTAAGCTCAGGGCGAACGGATTATGTAGCAGTTATTTTTTTACAGCTCCTTAGTCCCGCCAAAAACAAAAACGGCGGGTCAACTTCATGCCCGTTTCAAAAAACATAAAATTATCCAGAGAGGTTCTCGTGGCACTTATATCCCTTCGCACCATATCGCTGGCATTTGGCGGCCCCCCTATTTTTGATGGTATCAACCTGCAGATTGAGCTGGGTGACCGGCTCTGTCTGATGGGGCGCAACGGCAGCGGTAAATCGACGCTGCTCAAGTTGATCGGTGGCGAACTGCCGCCAGAGGGCGGCGATATCCAAAAACTGCAGGGGCTGAAGGTGGCCGCGCTTACTCAGGATGTGCCGCAGGGGTTGAACGGGAATGTCTTTGATATCGTCGCATCCGGTATGGGCAACGCCGCTGCCGTGCTGGCGGAATACCATCATGTCAGCCATGAACTGGCACACGACTGCAGTGATAAAATGCTGGCACGGCTGGAAGCCCTTCAAAAAGAGCTGGAAGAAAATGACGGCTGGAACCTGCATCAAGAAGTGGAGCGGGTGCTTAACCGGCTTGATCTGGATGCCGAGGCCGAGTTTACCGCGCTTTCGGGCGGTACGAAACGCCGTGTGCTGCTGGCTCGTGCCCTGGTGTCAACGCCGGATATTTTGATTCTGGACGAGCCGACCAACCACCTTGATATTGATACGATCCTGTGGCTGGAGGAATTTCTGGCTAAAAATGTCAGGACGGTGCTGTTTGTAACCCATGACCGCGCCTTTGCCCGTCGTTTGGCCAACCGGGTCGCAGAACTGGATCGGGGACGGATCTATGCGTTTTCCTGTGGCTACGATGAATTTGTCGAGCGACGTGAGGCGCTGCTGGAGGCTGAAATTTCTCGTCAGGCGCTGTTCGATAAAAAGCTGGCCCAGGAAGAGGTGTGGGTCAGACAGGGTATCAAAGCCCGTCGAACCCGTAATGAGGGGCGGGTGCGGGCGCTGAAAAAACTGCGGGAAATATCACGCCAGCGCCAGGAACGTCAGGGTTCCGCCAAAATTCAGCTGCAGGTGGCGGATCGCTCCGGGGCGCTGGTGGCCGAGGCGACCGGTGTGACCTTTGCCTATGACGGCAGGGCCATTGTAAAGAATCTTTCCACCACGATCATGCGCGGCGACCGGATCGGTATCATCGGCCCGAACGGTTCAGGCAAGACGACCCTGCTCCGTTTGCTGCTCGGTGAATTGGAACCGCAACAGGGAGAGATCAAGCTGGGGACCCGCCGCGAGGTGATCTATTTCGACCAGCTGCGTGAACAGCTGGATATG
>CAIRND010000664.1 GCA_903879825.1 uncultured Geobacteraceae bacterium | reverse complement strand
TGCGGCTGCCACTCTTCCGCAGGACGGGGAGAAAACGTTTCATCCTCCAGATTTGCCATCGACATGCGCGACAGCACAAAATCCCTCCAGCCGTTCCTCATCCGGCACCACGCCACCAAGTGCCAGGTTCCCATATAGTTCACCATGTGGTGTGGTTCAACCGTTCGCATGGTGCATTGTGAGCTTTTTGGCGAGTAGTAACAGATGGAAAGGCAGCGGCAATTGAGTAGCGCTGTGGATATCTGCCGGAAATAGAGGCTGTCGCTCAGATAAAACTGGTTCCATCTGAATGAGAAAACCTGTTCAGGATCGACGTTGCCGGGAAGATTTGCGGAGATAAGTCCGCTTAGTTTTTTCACCATGGTTGAAAGTTCATCACCAAGGCGATCAGTTGAAGTGCCGCTCAGTAGTTTGCGCGAAACGAGCAGCGAGGTGAGTTCTTCTTCAGAAAGCTTCATCACCGGAATCGTGAAGTTTGCATCCACATAGTAGTATCCCTTCAAGGAAGGATCATATTCAAGCGGCGCATTGAGGCGATCCCGGAAGTATTCAATGCTTCTCTGGGCGGTTTTAGTTGATATTTCAAAATGCGTCGCAAGTTTTGCCGCCCCCGGATATTTTCCTTGGCGAGCCTGTGCGTCAAACCAGAGAAAGCGCTCCAAAAAAAGTTGATCTGCCATAATCCCCCCTCATACTGTTTTTGCATAAAAGCATCATAGCAGGACTTTCAGTAAAACAACAGACGACCTATGACGCTATTTGGGGGAGGTGTTGTGATAGTGTGCACAAAAGGAGTGAAATAAAATGATCGCACGAAGACTGTTTTTAAAAATGCTGGAACTCGCTCCCTTTGTCGCACTTGCCGGAAAGGCCGTTGAAGCACGGGAGTATTTCGAAAGAAGGAGACCAAGATGTCATTTATAAAATTTCTATTTTTTATTACCTTAGGTGGAATACTATTCGTAGCTGGACCGTATGTCCTTTTATCAATGATGCTTGGGCTCTCTGATGTTATCGGGATATGGTGCGTGCCCGTTGCTTTTGTCTTTGTATGTTGGGTTGTTTGGATATTCATTACCAAGTTATTTCACCAATAATACATATTGCAGAATGGCACGAATTGAGAAGCCGTAACGTTCACAGGCAAGCTAATTGCTCTGTACGATATTTTTTTGACAAGGACGGATTATTTATGACAGCAACAATCCTCGAAAGCCTCGCCCGCATTGAGCAAGAGCATAATGTTCGTATCCTCTATGCTGTGGAATCCGGCAGTCGCGCCTGGGGTTTTGCCTCGCGGGACAGCGATTATGATGTGCGCTTCATCTACATACATCCGGTGGAGTGGTATCTCTCCATCCGCGAGAAACGTGATGTTATCGAGTGCCCGATTTCTGGCGACCTTGATATCAGCGGTTGGGATCTGCGCAAAGCGCTGGGACTGTTTCGCAAATCAAATCCACCGCTGTTGGAATGGCTCGGTTCGTCGATGGTCTACCTCGACAATGATGGCCTTGCCGGGCGGATGCGAGAGTTGATGCGGGAATCGTTCTCGCCGCAAAATTGCCTGCATCATTACCTCCATATGGCAAAGGGTAATTTCAAGGAGTATTTGAAATCAGATACCGTGCGGGTAAAAAAATACTTTTACGTCCTGCGCCCTGTGCTGGCTTGCATCTGGATTGAAAAGCACAACAGCATGCCACCTACGGAATTTGCCACGTTGTTCCATGATGCTGGTCTTTCACAGGATTTAACCGACGAGATTAATGACTTGTTACGCCGCAAGATGGCTGGTGACGAGCTTGACGCCGGACCGCAGATTGAAATATTAAATCGCTTTCTGAAAGTGTGGATCGACTATTATTCCGAGTATGGCAAAACTATGGAGCGTCATGATTGCTCTGTGGAGCAACTGGATCAGCTTTTTCGGGAAATGCTGTTGGTTTCTCAAGGATGGTTTCACAACGGCACACCAAAATAATAAGAGGTAAGGGTTGGATTGGCACAATTACCGGTGCGCGGGCGTTGGCACAAGACTGATTGTGTTGGCTGAAGGCCCCTAATTCACGGGCTAATGAAATTGACAACAACCTATGCTTACGATACAAACGTAATCGTCACTCTCCACGACGTACTCCTTCTCCCCCCAAGGACCCCATGACACCTGAACAATTTATATCACTCTGGAAAGACAACGCCCTTACCGAGCGGGGCGGTGCGCAGGCTCATTTTGATGATCTGTGCGAACTGCTGGGGGTTGATAAACCACGCGACCCGGACAATTACTGCTTTGAGCGGGGTGCAAAAAAGACCGGTGGAGGCGACGGCTGGGCCGATGTCTGGAAGCGCGGCTATTTTGGCTGGGAAAACAAAAAGCCGGGACGCAACCTTGATACCGCCTTGAAGCAACTTACCGATTACTCTCTGCAATTGGAAAATCCGCCACTGCTGGTTGTGTCCGACCGCGAGCGCATAATCATCCATACAGCTTTTACCGGCTATCCCGATGAACCACGTGAAATACGGATAGAGCAACTGGCCGATCCCGCCACCCTGCAACTGTTGCGCTGGGTTTTTACTGACCCCGGCAAGCTGCGCCCGGAGAAATCAACAGCCACTATTACCGAGGCTGCTGCCGGGCAGTTTGCCGCCATTGCCAAATCCATGCGCCATCGGGGGCTTGACGGCCAGCAAGTCGCGCATTTTCTGGTGCAATGCCTGTTTTGCATGTTTGCTGAAGATGAAAACGTGCTGCCCGAAAACATCCTTACCGATCTTCTTAAAAATGCCGGGAATGATACAGACAAAGCAGCGCGGCGCATCGCCACGCTGTTTGCTGCCATGGAGAAAAACGGCGGTGAATATGGCGATCATGATATCGCCTGGTTCAATGGCGGTCTCTTCAAAACCATCGACGTGCCACCTCTGACTGCCGCTGATCTGACAGCCCTCTACAGCGCCGCTGCTGATATGGACTGGCGGGCGATTGACCCGACAATCTTCGGCACCCTCTTTGAGCGTGGACTTGATCCATCCGCCCGCGCCCCGCTTGGCGCCCACTACACCGACACCGGAACCATTGCCAAACTGATAAAACCGCTGATTACGGAGCCGCTGCTGGCCGAATGGAACGCTGCCAAAGCTGTTATCGCTGCCGGTTACGATAAAAAACCGGGCAGCAAAGGTTTCAAGGATGCCCGCGCCGCCTATAATGGTTTTCTGGAACGACTCCACTGTTTTCGGGCGCTTGACCCCGCTTGCGGCTCGGGCAATTTTCTCTATCTTGCCTTGAAGGCACTGCGGGATGTGGAAAAGCAGGTCTCAATTGATGCACATGAGTTTGGCTTTGCGCCAGAGCTGTTGATGCAGACCGGCCCGCACAATATCTGCGGTATTGAGATCAACGAATTCGCCGCCGAACTGGCTCGTGTCACTGTCTGGATCGGCGATATTCAGTGGTGTCACCGCAATGGGAGGGAGATTGCCCGAAACCCCATATTGCGGACATTGGATAGCATTGAGCATCGTGATGCACTGCTGGCGGCAAATCCCCCCCAGCCCCCCTTTCAGAAAGTGGGGAGTCTTGAAAGTCCCCCTTCAAAAAAGGGGGATTTAGGGGGATTTTGCGAAGCCACCTGGCCCCCCGCCGATGTCATCATCGGCAATCCGCCGTTTTTGGGCGGTTCTAAAATGTTGGGTGATCTTGGCGTGGAGTATGTCAATAAGCTACGGAAGTGCTATGATGGGCGTGTGCCTGGTGGTGCGGATCTGGTCACATATTGGTTTGAGAAGGCACGGGCGCAGGTTGAAGCTGGAAAAGCCGTACTTGCCGGGTTTGTTGCCACACAGGCAATCCGCGCAGGTTCAAACCGAAAAGTTCTCGAGCGCATCTGTGCCAGCGGACATATTTTTAATGCATGGAGTGACGAGTCGTGGATAAATGATGGCGCGGCAGTACGGGTTTCTTTGGTTTGCTTTACCGGAGTAGAACGAAAGTCAGCGTGCCTCAACGGCCTACACGTTTCGGCAATAAATGCTGATTTAACAGTTGGTGGTGATGACGGTGTTGATGTTACAAAGGCCAGGAGTCTTGCAGAAAACCTGGGAATCAGTTTCGAAGGCGTTCAAAAAAATGGGCCTTTTGAAATATCATTGGAATCGGCTCTTTTGTGGCTAAAAGAACCCAACCCTAATGGGAAACCAAACTCCGATGTAATCAAACCATATAAGAATGCTCGTGACATAGCATCGCGAAACAGCGAAGAGTGGCTCATTGACTACTGCGGTTTGAGCGAAAATGATGCCAGTTTGTATGAACTTCCTTTCAACCACATACTAAAAGTTGTAAAGCCTGAGCGCGATAAAAAATCAGAAGCATACCTTCGCGAAAAGTATTGGCTGCTCAAGCGAGCATGCCCGGATTTTCGCAAACAGGTTGCCGGGAAAGATCGCTATATTGTCACTCCTCGTGTTGCGAAGCATCGCTATTTTGTGTGGCAAGCGGCCAATTGCTTGCCGGATTCAAGACTTAACGCAATTACCCGCTCCGATGACACAACTTTCGGTATTCTATCCAGCCGCCTGCATGAGGCTTGGTCGCTTGCCAATGCCTCAATGCATGGTGTCGGTAACGACCCAACCTATAACGCAAAATCCTGTTTCGAAACCTTCCCGTTTCCCGTAGGGGCGAATGGTATTCGCCCGCTTTTGACTACTGGTGAAAATGGCAACAATGGTGATGATTCCGACAAGGGCGCATGCCATGCTCCCCTACAAAAGCCGCATTTAGAATCTATAGCGACCGCCGCTCGTCGCCTTGTTGAACTCCGCGATAACTGGCTGAATCCAGCCGAATGGGTTGAATGGGTCATCACCCCCGAAGAAGAAAAAGCCGGCTATCCCAAACGCCCGGTTGCCAAAGCAGGATATGAAGCCGACCTGAAAAAGCGTACCCTAACCAATCTCTACAACGCGCGACCTGCCTGGCTTGACAACGCCCACAAGACTTTGGACAAAACCGTCGCCGCTGCCTACAGCTGGAACGACTACACGCCGGAGATGCCTGATGAAACGATATTGTCCCGCCTGCTGGCGCTTAACCGGGAACGGGCGGAGAGAATATAATGAGCACACCTAAAACCATTCAGATCAGAAACAGCACAGCCGAGTTTCTTGTTTTCACCAAACAGGCGGGAGAAAACTCCATAGAAGTCCGCGTCGAGGATGAAACAGTCTGGCTGACGCAAAAGCTTATTGCGGCTCTGTTTGATGTGGATGTGCGTACTATCAGTGAGCACTTGCAAAATATCCTAAAAAATAATGAGTTGAACGAAACGTTAGTTGTCCGGAAATTCCGGATAACTGCCAGCGACGGTAAACAGTACCAGACCAACTGCTACAACCTCGACGCCATCATCTCAGTCGGCTACCGCGTAAACTCGCTGCGGGCAACCCAGTTCCGTCAGTGGGCTACCGGTGTGTTGCGGGATTTTGCCATCCGAGGCTATGTGCTGGACAGGGAGCGACTCAAAAACGGGCAGTTCTTCAGCAAAGAGTATTTTGATTCATTGCTGGCTGAAATCCGCGAAATCAGAACCAGTGAGCGCAAGTTTTACCAGAAAATAACCGATATTTACGCTACAGCCATGGATTATCAGGCTGATGCTGAAACAACCAGAGCATTTTTCGCTCTGGTACAGAACAAGCTTCATTTCGCTATTCATGGGCAAACGGCGGCGGAACTGGTTGTGCAGCGTGCAGACCACAAAAAAGTGCGCATGGGATTGACCACGTGGAAAAATGCTCCGGGCGGCAAAATCATCAAGACTGATGTGGTAATTGCCAAGAATTACCTGAACGAAAAAGAGCTGAAATCACTGGATCGTTTTGTCACTATGTATCTTGACTACGCTGAAGACCAGGCTGAACGCACCATTCCGATGACCATGCAGGACTGGGCTGATAAGCTGAACGCATTTTTGCAGTTTAACGAACGGGAGATCCTTGACAATCCGGGCAGGGTCACTCAGGAGATTGCCAAGGCTTTTGCTGAAAGCGAGTTTGAAAAATACCGGATAGTGCAGGACAACCTGTTTGAATCTGACTTTGACCGCCAGGTAAAATTGCTAAAGGAAAATAGCTAGCAACTCTTACCATCCCCCATCAGACAATAAAAATCCCCCCTTTCTCAACACTACCTATTAACCTGGAAAAAACAAATATCCACAAAAAATACGAAATACACTCACAAAATCAGCAGAATACACAACAATCTGGCATAACCTACTTGGTGAATACTTTTACTTCTGTAATGCTTTAAATTTTCGTGTGTTTTCGTGCCTTTCGTGGATGCTATAGCCGTTTTTAGGTTAAATCATTAGTCGTTCATGTACACTTCGCAGCCTGGGGGCGGAAACCGCCCCCCATCATCGGGATACCTATATCCCGCCAAAACTATCCCGTTCATCTTCTGAAAACATCATATCTATATCCATGACAATCAACAGGCGTTCGGCGTGGTTAATGACGCCGGTGATAAACTCCTGACCAATACCGCCGGAGAGGACCATTGACGGTGGCGGCTGAATTTCACTGCTGCGAACACGAATGACCTCTGAAACAGCGTCAACGATAAAGCCGGTCAGGGTGCCGCATACATCC
>CAIRND010000663.1 GCA_903879825.1 uncultured Geobacteraceae bacterium | reverse complement strand
TTGCCCGGTGGTGAGCTGTTTGTATTGCTTCATCTGTGCACCTTTTTCTTGGTCGTTAAAGTGGCGCTGATAGTAACGCAGCTCACCACTTTAATTCACTTACAAAAGTTGCACTTCAGACTTGAATCCGCCACTCTTTTAAAATGTTTCTTGGCGATTTTCTCCGGTGAGAATATACCGCCATGCAGACATTTTAATTATATATAATTTGGTGAATATTTCTTGATGTTATTCACTAATAGTGGTACGAAGTCCAACTGTAAATAATCTGGAACGAAGGGGTTTTATGAAAAAAGTATTGTTGGTTGTCGTTTGTGCTTTGTTGTCTGCATGTGCTCTCCCAGCACTTGTTAAGAATGAAATCAAAAGTAATGATAATGTTGTTTTCGAAGTCCCGTCTGTAAATAATGCTAATGGGTATTACAGCGGGATATCATTCCATTTATATCCCTATAGTTGGCACGAGTCAAACTTCAGGCATGAACGTGGAGCATCAATTCAATCACTAAATAAAGATCAATTGAAGTTAAGATTTACAAATGCGATGATTTCATCAGATGGCAGTCCAATTGGTTCTTATAAAGAATATTTATTTAAGGTAGACACCAGCACTGCAGGCGAAATAACCAAGGTTCAATTTAGCCCACTTGCTGAAACAATACAGCCGGATACAGGTATATTCAAAAACAAGCCATTGACAAATGAAGATGTAAATGACGCTATGGCATTAATCACAACTTCGGGTAGTTTCACATTTCAATTTGAAGTAGATTCAGCTTATAATACCGAGTCTATTTTTGCTAATTTTAAACGGCTACTAACAGAGGTCTCACATAGTAATAAGTCAGTTGAAATATTGGGGAAACAATTTAAATCATCTTACCTACTAGCCGCCGATAATATACAGCTCGCCACTTGTTATGTGTCTATTTATCCCTACAAAAATGGTAGCAAAGCCGTTGTAATAGCAACCGCTAAACTGGTGCCAGATACAAAATATCATGTTGATGCAGGCAAGCAAATAAGTGAAATTAAAAGATTGGTTACAGGGGTTGTCAACAATTAATCGGTGTTTAGGGGGAATTCCCTGCCTCTTGAGGCGTAGCTTTTAAAGGATTTTGCCTCACAATAGCGATGTTACAATATCGGATGCTGGGGAAGTCAGGTGGGGTCAGGGAAGTCAGGTTCAACATTTACACATATCAGTTCGTATAAAGTTTAAATGTCAAACACGACCCCTTCATGCACGACCCCTTCATGCAGGTGATTGCCGGTAAAAAACTAACGTGAATTGACGTGAGTCGCTGTTTCCCGCTCCAGTAGACAGCCGGTGCGCAGGTCGGTGTCTTCGGCGGCGTTGATGAGGCGTTTTGCTGCGGAGAGTGCGTTCAGGGGATGGCTGGCGATGCGTTCGGCGAAGCGTGAAACTTCCTGCCAGAAGTGCTCTTCAGGGTACACCCGGTCCACCAGGCCCATGTGAAGTGCATCGGCGGCGCTGAATATTTCCGACGTCATAAAAATTTCCCGCGCGTAATTTTTGCCGACGATACGGGGCAGTTTGTGGGTGCCGCAGAATCCGGTAATGATGCCGAGCTTGGCTCCGGAATGACCAATTCGTAGACCTTCTGAGGCGATACGGATGTCGCATGACATGGAGAGATCACAGCCGCCGCCCATGGTGATGCCGTTCAGTGCGGCGATAACCGGTTTGGGACATGACTCGATCTGGTCGAACAATGATTGGCCGAGTTCGGCAAAGTGGAGGGCGTCGTGTGGAGAAAAATGCACCATTTGGCCGATGTCGGCCCCGACGGCAAAGGATTCTCCCGGATAACCGCTGAGAACAATCGCATTCACCGCCACATCTGCCTCAATCTGAGTGAAGGCCCGTTTTAGTTCGCGAATGGTGGTGATGGAGAGTTTGTTGAAGCGCGAACCGGAATCGAGCAGGATATACGCGACCCGGTTCATCACCTCTATGCGGAGTTTTTTGTACGGCATCAGGCCCGTGGTTTCACATTGTTTTTTACCCAATCGACAATATATTCCGTCGAAGTGCCGGGAGTGAATACTTCACAGATACCGGCCTCTTTCAGGCCAGGAATGTCATCTTCAGGGATAACGCCGCCACCGAAAACCTTGATATCGTCCACACCCTTTTCTTTGAAGATCTGCATGACCTTTGGCAGTAGTGTGTTGTGGGCGCCGGAGAGGATTGACAGGCCGACGCAGTCGACGTCTTCCTGGATTGCGGCCGAGACGATCTGATCCGGCGTCTGGTGCAGACCGGTATAGATGACTTCGAAGCCGGCGTCACGAAAAGCGCGGGCAATGATTTTTGCGCCACGATCATGGCCATCAAGCCCCGGTTTGCCAACAAGTACGCGTAATGTTCTTTCTGCCATGTTAATTTCCTCCTGATATTCAGATAGTGGTTTATCTGCGCCTGCATTTCAACTACGTTGATCTACATCTCTATACCGGTTCTGGCGGGTATTCCCGCCTTATAATAATGCTTGATCTCACACATTTCGGTGACCAGATCCGCCGCTTCTATAACCAATGGGTGAGCATTGCGTCCGGTCAGGACCAGCTCTACTTTTTCGGGTTTTTGACGGATCAGTTCCAGCACCTGTTCGACGTCAATCAGGCCGAAGCCGACGGCACCATTTATTTCATCACAGATAAAAATGTCATACTCACCGGATTTCAATAGTTGCTCTGCCTGAACGAGCGCTTCCTGTGCAACCTTCCGGTCTTCAGTGATGTCTGTGGTATTGACCCAACCCGGTCTGCCGGTTTGAATTATTGTGAGCAGCGGTGCCAATCTTTCGGCGGCCAGATGCTCTCCGTAACGGCCACTCCCCTTGATGAACTGGAGCACGCATACCCTGAGATTGCGTCCAACAGCGCGCAGTGCGAGTCCAAGCGCTGCGGTCGTTTTTCCTTTGCCGTTGCCGGTATAAACCTGAACACACCCCCGTTCCAAGGCCATGTTTATTCCCCTTTAAACTGCGGCTGCCGCTTGTCAAGAAACGCCTGCATTCCTTCGCGCTGATCGAAACTGGAAAAGCAGAGGGCAAACGCATCCCGCTCCAGCAAACATGCGGTTTGCAGGTCGATATCGTATCCTGCGTTGACCACTTCGCCCCCGATACGGATGGCGTGCGGACTGCGGGTGCAGATATGTGCAAGCAGCTCTTCTGCCTGCGTCAACGCCTCTCCCGCAGGATGGAGGCGGTTTATCAGGCCAATGCGGTGAGCTTCTTCGGCGGTAATCAGTTCGCCGCTATAGATGATCTCTTTTGTTTTTGATTTGCCGACCAGACGTGCAAGACGCTGGCTGCCGCCGCAACATGGTATCAATCCTGCGGCGATAGCAGGAAAACCAAAGCTGGCTGAGCGTGACGCAACTATGAAATCGCAGGCCAGAGCAAGCTCAAGCCCCACTCCTGAACATTCTCCCTCTAACACGGCAATACATGGCTTGCCGATCTTTTCGACGCTGAACATGACCTGCTGGCCGAGGCCGGACAGCGCTGCCGCCGCATGGGTAGATGTGTTTTCTTCAAGCTGACAGCAGCAAAAACCGTTCTCTGAATCGGTTATCAGAATCCCTTTGACGTCATCTTTGCCGGCCAAAGCGGTTATCTGGCGGCGCAGAGTGTCCAGTAACAAAGTGGGAGAGGTGGAGCGGCAACCGGGAACAGTCAAAATGGCACTGCCGCTTGATTTCAATTGGATGGAGCAAAGTCTTTCGGGCACTCTACCGTTCCTGTTTATAGGTATATTAAAAACGAGGCGTGACTATAACAATTCAACCGTATACGGTCAAGCAATGCTTTGGAGGATTTTATTGACAGTAAAAAAACAGTAATTCGTTGCTGATTAAAAATTTGGCGCTATACTGATGTCTCATTATTTTCTCCAAGGAGAACAGGCCATG
>CAIRND010000662.1 GCA_903879825.1 uncultured Geobacteraceae bacterium | reverse complement strand
CTGGCCAAGGCGCTCTCCTCCGCTCTTGATTTCCCCCTGGTACGACTGCAGTGCTACGAAGGAATTGACGAGGGCAAGGCGCTTTATGACTGGGAATATGGCAAACAGCTGCTCTACACCCAACTGCTCCGCACCCAGCTGGACAACTATCTCTCCGTGTCGGCAGACCTGCGGGAAGCGGTCGAACGTCTCTCTGCGGAAGAAAGCCTGTTCTTCTCCAAGAATTTTCTGGTGCAGCGGCCGATTCTACGCAGCTTTATGTCTGAAAAAAGGTCTTTACTGCTTATCGACGAAATAGACCGCTCGGATGACGAGTTCGAGGCGCTGCTGCTTGAGTGCCTGAGTGATTTTCAGGTTTCTATCCCCGAACTGGGGGTAATTGAAGCCAAGCGAAAACCGCTGGTGATCCTGACCAGTAACGGTACCCGTATGATTTCCGATGCTTTGCGTCGGCGCTGCCTGTATCTCTACATCGGTTATCCGGACCTGGAACGGGAAGTCGCAATTGTCCGGGTAAAGTTTCCCGACCTGTGCGAGACACTGGCCCGCCAGATGGTGGAATTTCTCCGCAAGGCCCGTGAATTAAACCTGCGCAAACCGCCAAGTGTGTCCGAAGCCCTCGATTGGGCTCAGGTTCTCTCTATACTGAAAGCAACGAAACTTACGCCGGAGATTGTGGCTAACACCGTGGGTGTGATCGCAAAACACCAGAGCGACCTGCACAAGGTAACGGAGTTGGCTGTACAGGAATTGGGGTAACCATGGAGCGGATAGTCGCAAATTTTGTCGCTGCTCTTCGTGAAGACGGTATCCGCGTCTCACCCGGCGAATGCCTCGATGCGGTGCAGGCACTGGCGCTCTGCGGCATGGAGGGACGTCGGTCAACACGGCAGCTCCTCCGCTTGACACTGGTGAAAAACGTTAACGACATCCCGGTATTTGATGCGGTCTTTAATCGTTTTTTCAGTCGTTTTCACTTTGTCGATCCCCAAGCCGATATTCCGGCAATCATGGATGCGGCCATCACCAGCATGGAGGGGGAGTTCACCTATCTGAATGAGCGCAAAGATGATGACCACGACGAACCGGGACCACTCATTAAACTTGACAGTGAAGTCAATCCGGAAGATTTAGCCGAGCTGAAAAGCTTGAGCGAGATTGACCCTGATGATTCGGACGGCAATGAGATTGTCGTTCAGATGAAGGGATACCGGGGTAAGGCGAAGGCTCCCCGGCCGACACGGCGCTTTACCCAAAACCCGCTTACAATCGAGCTGAACAAGACAACCAGCACCGACAGGGGCATCACCTTTACCGCTGAAGAGCAGGCAGCCATGCAGGATGTGGTGTCCCGGATGATGCTGCGCCTCCGCAAAGATATGCGGCGGATGAAGAACAATCAAAATCGGGGTAAACTCCACGTCATCAAGACGATCCAGAAAAATTATCGTCACGACATGGTGCCGTTCCAGGTGGCACTGCGCCGTAAGCGCCGAGAAAAGCCACGTTTGGTGGTGCTCTGCGACGTCAGTTATTCCGTAAGCCATGCATCCCGTTTCATGCTGTTGCTGCTCCATACCCTGCATAATCAGCTGCTGGATGTCCGCAGCTTCATCTTCAACCGCGAAGTGGCGGAAATCACAGAAATGCTCGGCAATATGCCGGTCAATGATCTGATGGAAACCATCGACAAGGGTGATATCGTTGATCTGGATGTCAACAGCAGCTTCGGCCAGGTATTTCTCACCTTCAAGAAGAAATTTCTGGAAAATCTGCGCGGGCGACCGGCCTTTATCATCCTGGGCGATGCACGCAACAACTACAGTGAGGCCAATGACTGGGTGCTTGATGAAATCCGCGAAAAGGCCCGCTACATGCTGTGGCTTACCCCGGAAGAGCGCGACACCTGGAGCCGCGGTGACTGCCTGATGGAAACCTACGGCTCATACTGCGACAGGGTGGAGGTCGTAAAAACTGTTGAAGATTTAAGCGGCGTCGTGGAAGACCTGCTCCGAGACATCTATGCTGACCAGGCTCATCCGATTGACAAGAAACGCCTGCGGGAAGCCAAGGCGGCAGAAACCTACGATTCCAAAGATTATTATACCCGTGGCGCCAACGCCGGCACGGTACCGACGTTTGATCCGGGCGGCCGCAGTCACTGGTAACGGCGGATAAATATTTATTTCATACAGAAAAGGAGTAGTTATGAGTTGCGACAGCAAAAACCATCAGATGCATATGTGTGCTCTCAAAAGACAGGGACTTGACGAATGTATCGCAAAATTTTCAGACAAGCCCACGGTTGAATGCAGACAATGCGGTGCAAAAGCTAACAGCTCGAAAAATCTCTGTGCCGCTCATCTGGGTGATTGGGCTCCAAATGTGGAGGGCGGACATGGAACGGTCGGCCTTGAAGAAATCGGCAAGCAGCACGAGGGGTAAATACATCAAAAAGGAGACATACACCATGGATGAACGTAACGGCATCATCACCTTTAAAGGCAATCCTTTTACTCTGCTCG
>CAIRND010000661.1 GCA_903879825.1 uncultured Geobacteraceae bacterium | reverse complement strand
GGATGTATTTTGCCATTTCTCCGCAATCGCAGGCGAAGGTTTCAAATCCCTTGCAGAAGGCGATAGAGTAACTTTTGAAGTAACAAAGGGTCCGAAAGGGCTTCAGGCCGCGAACGTAACAAGAATTTAAGTTCAGCTTGCTTCAAACCAAAAAAAACCCCGGATACTCTGCGGGGTTTTTTTTTGATCTCTTTTGCTGAGAACTAAATTAAGTACAGAAACCGGCTTCGATTGAAAACGAGGTATTAATTCCCCAGCTTAAGCGTCATGCTGGTGCTGATCAGATAATGGTAGGCGGTATCGAACACAATAATCTGCAGGACATAAATTGCTGCAAAGGCGATCAAAGGTGACAGATCCAGCATGCCGGTGTCAGGCATGCGTTGGCGAATGCGCCGTAGAACCGGATCGGTAACGCGATAGATAAAGTTGACGAGAGGATTGTATGGGTCGGCGTTGACCCATGAGATGACGACACTGGCAAGCAGAATATATTTGTAAAGAGTGAGAAGCCCGCTGGTCAGTTCGATTAGTTTGGCCAGCGCCAGCAATATGTTAGCTAATAAAATCATCAGTTTGCTCCAGAGGTGTAGTTGTAAATCGACCATACTATGCCTTACTGCTCAAGCAATGTCAAAACAGAAACGGCCGTTACGGCACGTTCTGAAATCATCAACTTCTCAAGCGCGAACAACCATTAGTAACAAACTACATAACAGGGACAATAAATTATGAACAAAAAAATAACAGCTCTGTTGCTTTCGGCTTTGGTGCTGCCAGGACTCGGGCAGCTGTATCTCGGTAGAAAACTGGTTGGGGGGATTATTGTTGTACTCGTCAACCTGGTGCTGTTGCTGTCACTATTTGTTTTGCTTCGCGGGTTGTCACCGGTCATAGCTGCACAGATAGCCGGTGGTGCTATCAGCATAACGCCCTCCGAAATTATGAAGGCACTTGATGGTTCCGCCGGGTTTGGTAAAGCAGTCCTCGCGTCTTTTTTTCTGGTGTGGACTTTTTCTGTAATTGATGTACTCAGATACAGAGCTGACGACACGCTGCCACCTCGTACCGATCTTGACTAACGATGTTATTTTGTGAGATAAGCAGACACGTTTATTTAATATGAAATTCGCTCAGCTCGAGTGAGCGGAATCGGGGAAATAATGATCATTTCAAAAATCATCGGTAGCGGTTCATGCTTGCCGGATCGGGTGATACCCAACAGTCATTTCGATTATCTTGTTGAAAATGCTGATGAATGGATCTTCAGTCGTACCGGTATTCGCGAGCGCCGCTTTGCCCATGCAGACCAAGCGACCTCTGATCTCGCCACTGTTGCTGCTAAAAAAGCGCTGGAAGCCGCCGGTATTGACGCATTGGAGATCGACTGCATCATCGTCGGCACCTCAACGCCTGATATGAGCCTGCCATCAACCGGTTGCATGGTTCAAGACAACATCGGTGCTAAAAATGCTTTTGCCTTTGATATTAACGCGGTCTGCTCCAGCTTTGTGTATGCGCTGGAAATAGCTGATAATTTTATCAAAAGCGGTAAATACAAAACTGTCATGGCTATTGGCGCCGACACCTATTCCAAAATCCTCGACTTTAACGATAAAAACAGCTGTTTTCTCTTTGGAGACGGCGCTGGTGCCGCTATTCTGACCAGTGGCGGGGATGCAACAACAGGAGTCCAGCATACCTATATGCGCAGTGATGGTAAGGGGTGGCCGCTGATTCAGGTTCCCTCTTCCGGTTCACGCAAGCCGGTCACGCCTGACTCAATTGAGGCCAAAGAAATTTACTTTCAGATGGCAGGCAAGCAGGTTTATGTGTTTGCAACCGAGGTCATCCCTGACATTATCAACACTCTCTGCGCGAAAGCAGGAATAACTCCTGCCGATCTGGATTACATCATTCCTCATCAGGCCAACGTGCGTATGATCGACTTTATCTCTAAAAAAAGTGGCTTTCCAAAGGAACGTTTCCTGCTTAACCTTGACCGGTGCGGTAATACATCGGCTGCCTCTGTGGCGCTGGTGCTGGATGAAAACCTGCGTAACGGCACGATCAAACCGGGTCATCTGGTTTTAGCCATGGGATTTGGCGGTGGTTTAACCTGGGGCGGATTATTGATACGGTTCTAAAAAAGGGTCTGCCGGCTGGTGCTTTACACCCGCCAAACCTTCACCAGCTACTACACAGGTAAGTCCATGATATTCAAACAATGCCTGCAGATTCTTCTGCGGGCATTGTCGTTTCCACCCGTCGTGGAACCTGTTGGCAGCCAACAGAATGCCTCCTGGTGCAAGCAGCTCAACCAGATGCTTTACAACCTGCTCCACGTCCACTTTCTGATGAAGTATCGGCCCTCCAAGCAAGCCGTTACAAAGAACCAGATCAAATTGTTGCTCGGGTGGTGGGCTCACGAGGTTAGCACAGC
>CAIRND010000660.1 GCA_903879825.1 uncultured Geobacteraceae bacterium | reverse complement strand
ACTCCAGTGTACTGGATGCCGTAAAAGAGGTGCAGCACCTGGCACCACTTCATAATCCCCCCAACATTGAAGGCATCGAGGCAGCTCAGGCACTGATGCCGCACATTCCACACGTTGCCATTTTCGATACCGCATTTCACCAGACAATGCCGGAGCACGCTTACATCTATCCGCTACCGTATGAATGGTACGAGAAGCACCAGGTACGTCGCTACGGTTTTCACGGCACTTCACACCTGTATGTATCCAAGCGCGCCGCCGTTTTACTCGGAAAAGATCCGAAAGAAACAAACATTATCTCCATGCACATCGGTAATGGCGTATCGCACTGTGCCATACAAAATGGCGTATCAGTCGATACAACCATGGGGCTTACTCCGCTTGAAGGCGCAGTTATGGGCACCCGTTGCGGCGATATTGACCCGGCCATTCCCGCTTTCATGATGATGAAGACCAATTTATCAGCCAAAGAAATTGACAGTATTCTCAATAAAAAGAGCGGTGTAATGGGCATAACCGGACGTTTCACCGACCGCCGCGATGTCATCGAACACGCCAATGCCGGTGACAAACGCTGTCAGCTGTCGCTGGAGATTGAATCATACCGTTTAAAAAAATATATCGGCGCATTTATGGCTGTTGTCGGCAAGCTTGACGCAGTCGTATTCACCGCCGGCGTTGGAGAAATGGGTGCGCTGATCCGCGAAAAAGCGATCGAAGGGCTTGAACATATCGGCATAATTCTCGATCGCGAGCGCAACAAGGGTGCCATGACCCGCAAACGTGAATCCCTGATAACCACCGACGACTCACCGGTCAAAGTATATGTCATCCCGACTGATGAAGAGCTGGTTTTCACGGAAGATGTTGTCGGCATCCTGAACGGCACCTACACCGATCACATGCATTTCGATTACTCGTTTGCAAAACCGGAGTTCGTCAGAAAATAAGTCGTCGATCCTTTTCGAATAATTGACACAAAAAAACCGGTGCGTTGCATCGGTTTTTTTGTGTGTAACTTATGACTATCACGCGTTCAGAACGTCTTGGTAATTTCCCTGATCAGCGAAGTTGCGTACGATCCCTTCGGCAGAGTAAACACTACCGTCACCGTTTCTCCGTCAGCTTTAAAAGAAATATCCCCGGCAGGCACACGCAGCGGTCTCCGTTCACCTTCCATACGCAGACCACCAGGCAGATCAAAAAACGGCAGTTCCAGCCCCGCCCGCTCCAAGATATCACCTTCAAGGGCCCATACCGCACCTTCAGGACATTTCATCTTGCAGCCGAACATCGGCCCGCTGGCTGATATTTCAAACTCATCTGCCCTTCCCTGCTCCGCTGCGGCGTCTTCAACGAGGAAGCAGGCACCATTGATATGTTTAATGGCCAGATCACCGGTCATCAACTGATCAAGGGTTTCAATGCGCCCTGCAACCGTCTGATCGAACAGAAAGGATTGCGCCGCCGAAAGGTACAGTTTTTTCAGACGGGGCTGAACCGCAGAAAATGCTTTTTCAAACTCACCCGGCCGGTTGATCAATCGCTGCAGCACGTCACGTTCGCTGCGGCAGTGGCGCGGAAACAGCTGTAAAGCATGTGCCACATCGCCCTGCTGGTACGCAGCGATTGCCGCCCCCCATTCCGCATCACGCACCGCATCGGCTTCACCGATCAGCCGTCTCACCGCATCCTGCCAATCGCCCTTCAAGAGAGCCATGCCGATCAGATGAGAATTGCCCTGTGCGCCATAGCGCTGATAACCAAAATAGTTGGCAATCCCCCGTCGCTGAAGTACCGCCACAACCGCCGGAACCTGCTCTGCCGCCGCAGCTGAAACGCCCCGAATAACGATCTGAAAACGATTTCCCTTGAGATGTCCCACTTTAAGCTTATTGGAATGCCGCTCAGCCGAGACAACTCTGACGCCATCCAGATCGAGGGCACAGACTTTTTCCGAAGTAATTTTCTGGACAGAAAGGGTCTGTCGGGTAACGCCGACGGCATCCTTCATTCCAGCATAACCGATATCGCGCTCCTGAATTTTCAAAGCGTGTGCAATCCGGCTGATCGCCTCCAACGTAGTAATACCGCGCTTCTCGATACAGATGTACAGATGTTCACCGGAACCGCACGGGAGATAGGAAGGGATCTCATCAACACAAAAATCATCGGGGCAGCCTTTGATTGTGCCACCGATTCCCGGAATCTGGCTGGTCAGATACGGGTGGCAACAGTGTGCGACGGAATATTCACTCACCCAAGCCCCCCGCTTTGCCGCAACGCTTCATACAGGACAATTCCCGCAGAGGTCGACAGATTGAGACTGCGTACTTTTTCCGACGGCATCGGAATGGTAAAGGATGTTTCAGGATTGGCATTAAGAAGTTCTTCCGGCAACCCCTTGGTTTCTTTGCCGAAAACAATATAATCTCCCGGCTGAAAACCGGCATCCAGATAACTCCGCTTGACCTTGGTACTCAGATAGAAAAAGCGTCCTTCCCCGGCAGCAGCCTGAAGTGATTCCAGGTCGGGCCACAACTTCAGAGCTACAAATTCCCAATAATCAAGGCCGGCGCGCTTGAGATAGCGATCATCAAGAGAAAAACCGAGTTTTCCGACAAGATGCAGAACTGTTCCGGTAGCAGCACACAAACGGGCGATATTTCCGGTATTGGGGGGGATTTCAGGTTCGATCAGAACGATATTAAATGGCTTCATGGGACAAGTGTATACCATT
>CAIRND010000659.1 GCA_903879825.1 uncultured Geobacteraceae bacterium | reverse complement strand
ATCTTGTTTGTTTCCTGGAAACCTTTCAACTCTTCGCGACTCTGACCATCCTCTACTTCGCGGTCAATCCAGGGGAGTACATTTCCAGCCAGCGGGAAACCGAATTCTTTGGTTGGCAGGGTACCATCACGAAGAGCGGCAGTGACCTTCTTGTCAATTTCCAGAATTGCCGACCCCGGATTTTTCAGCTCTTCAGCGACAACACCGTTGAGAGCTCCCATCTGTGACAGCAGCTCACGCATATTGGGCGCACCGGCACCGCTTGCCGCCTGGTAGGTCATGGAGCTGATCCATTCAACGACTCCGGCACGGAACAGACCACCTAACGCCATCAGCATCAGACTGACCGTACAGTTGCCGCCAATGAAATCCTTCTCCCCTTTGGCCAATGCCGCATCAATAACATCACGGTTGACCGGGTCGAGAATAATGACCGCATTGTCCTCCATACGCAGGGTGCTGGCCGCATCGATCCAGTAGCCGTTCCACCCCTGTTTGCGTAGTTCAGGATGAACCGATTTGGTGTAATCGCCCCCTTGGCAGGTAAGGATTACATCAAGTTTTTTAAGCTCAGCAATGTCCGAGGCATCCTTCAGGACACCCGCGTTCATCGGTGCCGGTTGACCGGCTTGAGAAGTTGTGAAAAATACCGGTTCAAAACCGAGAGCGAAATCATTTTCCTCCTGCATCCGCTGCATCAGTACCGAACCAACCATACCGCGCCATCCGACGATTCCAACTTTCATAATAATATCCTTTTCTGTCTCATTGGTTTTAGAAGATCTTACAGATTGGCGATTATCGCCGCACCCATTTCCTTTGTATTGACCAGCTTTTCGCCAGCCAGCTTCTGATAGATATCAGCTGTGCGATAGCCCTGATCAAGCACTGTGGCGACAGCATTGTCAATGGCATCGGCGGCATCAAGCATACCGAAGGAAAACTTGAGCATCATCGCGGCTGAAAGGATCTGGGCGATTGGATTCGCAATCCCCTGCCCGGCGATATCCGGGGCCGAACCGCCGGAAGGCTCGTACATACCGAAAGTGCCCTCTGCCAGCGAAGCGGACGGCAGCATTCCGAGCGAACCGGTCAGCATGGCGGCTTCATCAGAAAGAATGTCGCCAAACATATTTTCACAGAGAATTACATCGAATTGTTTCGGCCATTTAACGAGCTGCATGGCAGCATTATCCACATACATGTGGGTCAATTCCACATCCGGATATTCTTTTGCGATGCCAATAACAACTTCGCGCCACAGAACTGATGTTGAAAGGACATTGGCCTTGTCGATGGAACAGACTTTTTTGTCGCGTTTTCTGGCGGCCTGAAAGGCAACGTGGGTAATACGTTCAATTTCCGGGACGCTATAGCGCATGGTATCAACACCAACCCGCTCCCGACCTACCCCTTCAATGCCTTTTGGCTGGGAAAAATAGATGCCACCGGTCAGTTCACGGATGACAAGAATATTGAAGCCACCACCGATCACCTCTTCTTTAAGTGATGAGGCACCCGTCAATGATGGAAAGATGATGGCAGGACGCAGATTTGCGTACAGGCCAAATATCTTACGGAGCGGCAACAGTGCCCCACGCTCCGGCTGTTCATCAGGCGGCAGAGTTTCCCATTTTGGACCACCAACAGAGCCGAACAATATGGCGTCTGCGGCTTTGCAAATATCGATCGTCGTTTGCGGAAGCGCCTTGCCTTCGTTGTCAATACCGGCACCGCCGACATTGGCAACGGTACGCGTAATGGTAACATCAAATTTTTTCTCTACCGCATCAAGCACATTAAGCGCTTCGGCCATTACTTCAGGTCCAATACCATCGCCAGCCAGAACCGCTATGTTGTACATTTTGCCCATAATTCCCCCCAAAGTTCACATCTGAATCCATATGCCGTGATAATAATTTTCACGGCACCGTTTTGTCAAACTAAAAGCACCGCTTAAGTGTTGATAATTGTACTTCCATCCCGTACAATCGCTCATTTTCCGGTGAAGGAGTTCTTTGTGAGTAATCTATTATTAATCACTGATGTTGCGCGACTGAGAAAAATTTTCGGGCGGCTTACTGAAGACAGGAACGTTCGTCTCCGTGTTGTTAATAATCTTGAAAAGGGCGGCGAAGAAATCGCCATCGAAAAGCCGGATGTCGTCTTTGTTCAGACGCATTTATCAGGGCTTTCTGCTGATATATTACTGATGCACCTGAAAAAGCAGTTGGGGCGCAAACGTTCACGCTTCGTGCTGCTGGCTCCACAAAGCCAGATAAATGGCGGCACGGTGAAACTGTATCAGGGCTGGCTTGACACTTCAGCAGAAGACAGCCAGTTTTTAAGCGAACTGCACCTGCTCCTGGCCACACTTCTGGGGAAAACTAAAAAAACTATCGCAACAGCTCCACCAGAATCAATTGCAGCAAATGACTTCAGTCAGCAGCCGGTAAGCAACGCTGAATCAACAGCTCTGCTTGATCCCCCGTCGACTCCCGAAGCGGTTATCCCACGGCAGGTTGACAGAAGATTGCAGTTCCCCGTTGTTCCTCCGGTCGCCCCCGAACCGTCTTTAGAGGATCAGGGCATCACCTATGCCCCACGACAGCGCCTGGCGGTGTATTCCGAGTTCAATACTTCCTTTGACAGTGCGGTCAGCACTACTCCGGAGCCAATAGCGCTTGATCAGGCCCCGTCTGCAGTCACGCGTGAGTGGAATATAGATGTTGACGACATCATAGAGGCACCACCAGTTCCCCGTTCCAAAAGAGGCACTTTCTTGTTGTGGCTGGCGCCGGTTATTATCGCTGTCATTGTCATCACCTATCTGCAACAACAAAAAAGCACCCCCACGCAGGCCAAGGCCGCAGCCAAACCCGCACCAGTGGCTGTTGTGAAGCCGGCCGCACCACAACCTATCGTTCCCGCCGTTCCCGCAACTGAACCGGCTCCCGCGCCTCCCGTTGCAGCTGCCATCCCGGCCGTAACCGCCACGAAACAGGAACAGGCAAATGACAAGGCGGTGCTGACTGATATTTCAAAAAAACGTGAACAGATTCAGCCGCCACCTCCTGCAGCTGCGCCTACAGCCGCTCCCACCGCTGCCCGGTTGACGGAGCTGCCTCGCTTTATCCCCGCCGCTGGTATCGATAAAAAATACGCCGAAACCAATCCCGGCTGGGAGCTCTACAAGGGTCAGGTTACTGAGTTCAAGGTGTTGCGGGAAGCGCAGAAAATAAAGGCCATTCAGGTCATAGATCGCGGCTGGCGTGGAGGGTTATCGGAGCCGTTTCTGAACCGCGCTCTTCATCAGGTCACTACTAATCCGTCCTTCAGCATCGATACGACGGAGAAAAAAGAAGGCTATGAAATACAGCGCGGCAAAGTGGCAGCAAACATCAACGCGGTCTATTACCGCGACGAGAAGAATAAGAAGCTGCGGGCCTTTGTGCTGACGTGGCAGTAACCACCCCTTAGATTATCCGTATTGATACAGCGGGAAGATGCAGCGCGTATCCGGTTCGAACAGGATACACGCTGCATCTTCCCTCATCTTTTGTCCCCCCTCGCTCATGATTCCACCTTTGTTCCATCCGTTCAGCCGTGTCTCAAAATGGGAAGGCAGTGCCGGGCAGATTACCGCGATATTGGCTTTGCACGACGTAGTATTTAAAAGCATATATACATTTGAATAAGATAATTCATCTACTCGATTTGTTGCGTTGACAGCCCGTTATTGACAGGGTAGTGTGAGGCACTTTTTATGTTATGGGTTTAAGGACTGGAATTGATGAAACCATAGGATACGTTATAAAAGCCGCTGAACCGGGAATAATTCCGGTTTGAGCGGTTTTTTTTGTCCTTAACTTGAGCAACAACACACACAAGAACATGACAAGACTTTCCGAATATTCCCTAAACGGTACTATGTCCCCGGAATATTCCCAAAACGTTCTTGTCACTCTGTAGCTTATAGGCTAATATATGATCATGCAGGCATTCCCATGCGAAATTGACTATTACAAGACCACTGAGGGGAAAGCGCCGTTCAAGGAATGGTTGGAAGCCTTGCGCGATGTGAACGGAAGGGCGAAGGTACGTGTACGCCTTGACCGTGCGCGTTTGGGAAATCTTGGCGATCATAAGCCGGTTGATGAAGGAGTCTGGGAATTACGAATTGATTACGGTCCTGGATATCGCGTCTACTTTGCCAAAGAGGGAACCAGGCTTGTTTTGCTTCTTGTCGGGGGCGACAAGAGCAGCCAGAAGCGAGACATCGTCCAGGCCACAAGCTACCTGCAAGATCACAGAAGGAGGCAGTGACATGGCACCAATGACGGAATACCAGAAAGATTTGATAGAAGCACTAAAAGACCCCACCGAAGCGGCAGCATATCTAAATGCAGCTCTCGAAGAGGGAGACAAGGAGGCCTTTCTGCTTGCATTGCGCAATATTGCCGAGGCAAACGGCGGCATGAAGGCCGTGGCGGAGAAGGCGCACCTGAACAGAGAGAGCCTATACCGCACGTTATCCAGTCGTGGGAATCCGGAAATTCGCACTTTGTTCAGTCTTCTGCATGGTGTTGGCTTGCGTCTGAGTGTGACACCAGAACAGGTGACGGCGTAATTTCCTGCCTCAAATCGATGAACAAAACGGATGAAGTGTTCTCTTTTCTTTGGAAATATGGGCAGTGTCCCGCATTGTCTTGGAAATATGGGCAGTGTCCCGCATTGTCCCGCCATTCATTTTAAAGTGGTCGAATTCGACCACTTTAAAATGAATGGCGGGACAATAATCCTGAACTCCTGGGGAATATCAGGGATTATGCCACAATTACGTGTGTAATTGCTCCACAAAAGCGCCGAAAAAAACACAACATTTATACGTCACAAATCTTATATATCTGATAGTTACAACCGAATTCCGGCCGGCCGGAATTCACATAATATGTAGAGTTTTGGTTTACTCTGCCGGGATATCGCTCCGCAGCGTACAAAAAACAGAATCGGAACTCGAACTATGACACCCACTACCTACAATCCTTCTCCACCCTCCGCACAGACGCCAATCATAGAGCAAAGCTATGGTCAGCACCTGACATGAGGCAATAACGATGGGAATTTTTAAACAACTGGCTTGCCCATTTTGCACTTTGGATGACGCCAGAATTATCCTGACAAACGACCACGCAATTGCCATCTATGACGGTTTCCCAATCAGTCCCGGCCACCGTTTGATCATTCCGAAGCGACACGTTGCCTCTTTCTTTGAGGCGACCAGAGAAGAGCAGGCAGCATTGCTCAACCTGCTTGCCGAGATGCGGGAAAGGCTGAAATCCCTCCCAACCTCCCTTTCTGAAAGGGAGGAGAATGATTCACCCCAGCCCCCCTTTGATAAAGCGGGGAGTTTATCTGTGCCCGACGGCTTCAACATCGGCATTAACGACGGCACAGCCGCCGGTCAAACAGTCATGCACCTGCACATCCACCTGATTCCGCGCTATACCGATGACACGTGCGAACCACGCGGCGGAATTCGCTGGATTTTCCCGGACATGGATATTTCCGGATTGAGCTGAAGAGTAACAATCACTCACAAGCGAGGGCAAACGCATGAAAAGCGACATCATCATCCAGCTACATAAGAACTTCGAGGACTACGCCCATCAAATCGACGGCGAAGAATTCTGGTTTGCCAGAGAGCTGCAATCTCTTTTGGGCTATGCGCAATGACGCAATTTTGAGCAGGTTATTGACAAGGCTAGGATCGCCTGCCAAACCGCCGGGCATAACGTATCCGATCATTTTGCTGACATCAGCAAAACGATCCCGATGCCCAAAGGCGCTGAAAAAGATATTGATGATCTCATGCTTACCCAAGTATTAACCCCACAGAAGTTTCTCGAATTGCAATTAAATTAGTCAGAAGAAAAAAACTGTCAAACAAAATCAAGATGTGATATATCATTGATATATACTCCAGGGAGGTTCTTGATGAGTAAGACTGCTAAAATATTTCAGAACGGTCGTAGTCAGGCGGTGCGTTTGCCAGCTGAATTCCGATTTTCTACCCATGAAGTTTTCATTGAACGGCAAGGCGATTCTATTATTCTCAGGCCTAAACCAGAGAATTGGGATGATTTTTTCGCGCAGCCTTCAAAGGTGCCAACTGATTTTCTTTCTGACAGAAATGATGTCCCTCCTGAAACACGGGAGTTGTTTTGATGCGCTATATGCTCGATACCAATATTTGCAGTTACATCCTCAAAAACCACCCTATTGCAGTAAAGCAGAAGTTCGAAGAGGTTGGAGCCGGCAATATATACATTTCAGCAATTGTACTTGCTGAGCTATATTACGGCGCAGCTCGCCATCCGAAAGGTATTGTTATACGTCGCGAAATTGATAACTTCGTATCGAGATTGGTCGTCATTCCTTGGGATGAAAACGCAGCAGATCATTACGGGGCGATCAGGGCTTCTCTGGAAAAGGCCGGGACTCTTGTGGGTGCCATGGATATGTTGATTGCGGCCCACGCCAAGAGCTGCGCTGCGACACTTGTAACCAACAATATGAGAGAGTTTGAAAGAATCAAAGGGCTGAAGTTATTAAACTGGATTTAGCAGGTTCGCTTTGAGGATCAGACCTATCTGGCCTACAATCGGCCGCTTGGTCAAAAAAACCCAGAGGCACCTCCGGGGAGATGTCTCTGGGTTGATTCTACTACTTCGGGTTTACCGGTAACCATAGGGAGTTACCGCTCGATGACTCTACGCGATGGTATGCCGTATATCTTTGCCCTTAACCATAAAGATCACCATCTCAGCGACATTGGTCGCGTGGTCGGCAATACGTTCCAATGACTTGGAAATATAGTTCAGCTTCATGGCACGAGATATTGTCGTCGGGTCTTCGATCATAAAAGTCAGAAGCTCGCGCTGTACCTGAATGTTAAGTTCATCAACGAAGGTATCGTCCTTGCAGACTTTAACGGCCAGATCGGCATCACCGCGCACAAAGGCATCAAGCGCCTCTTTCACCATGATCTCGGTCCAGTGAGCCATGCGGGGAATATCGATATAGGGCTTAAGTGGCGGCTCTTCATTCAGCTCAACAGTACGCTTGGCAATGTTGGCGCACTGATCGCCCATCCGCTCCAGATCGGTTACAATTTTAAGTGCAATCGTAATGAAGCGCAGATCGCGGGCGGCCGGTTGGCGCAGTGCCAGCAGCTCCAGACAACGTTCATCAATCGCCATCTCCGCCGCGTTGACCTCATGATCAAAAGCTATCGTCCGTACCGCCAGCGGGGTATCCCGGTCAACAAGCGACTTGACCGAGTTGGCGATCATCAACTCCACTTTCCCGCCCATAACCAGAATGCTCTGTTTCAACTGGCTCAGCTCAATATCGAATGCCGTACTAATGTGTTCGCGTTCCATTATCTCTCCTAACCGAATCTTCCGGTGATGTAGTCTTCTGTCTGTTTCTTTTCCGGGTTGGTAAATATTTTACGGGTTTCACCGGCTTCAATCAGTTCGCCCAGATAAAAGAATGCGGTTACGTCTGAAACCCGTGCCGCCTGCTGCATATTATGGGTAACGATAACAATTGTGTACTTGTTTTTCAGCTCTTCAATCAACTCTTCTATCTTGAGGGTTGAGATTGGATCAAGCGCCGAGCAGGGTTCATCCATGAGTATGACCTCGGGATTTACCGCAATTGCCCGGGCGATACAGATTCGCTGGGCCTGCCCACCGGAAAGTCCCAGGGCAGAATCGTTAAGGCGATCCTTGACTTCATTCCAGATCGCGGCACTTTTCAGGCTGCTTTCCACCACCTCGTCAAGAACGGTCTTGTCATTGACACCGGCAATACGCAGACCATAGACAATATTTTCATAGATCGATTTCGGGAAAGGATTGGATTGTTGAAAAACCATCCCGATCTTACGCCGCAGCGAGATAACATCAGTGGAGGATTCGTTCACCTCAGCGCCGTTAAAACGGATACTTCCATCTATCCGCGCACTCTCCACCAGATCGTTCATGCGGTTGAAACAGCGCAAGAGCGTTGACTTGCCGCATCCCGATGGTCCGATAAAGGCGGTAACCTGGTGACGCGCCATGTCCAGATTTATGTTCTTAAGAGCATGGGCCTGTCCATAGTGAAGGTCCAGGCTGGAGACGGAAAGAATCGGCGCGCTGCTGCTTTGTTCCTGTGTCTGTGTCATATCTATTCCTTAGTAGAGCTCTAAAAGGTCGAAGTTGTATATTTGCTGCGCATCCGGTTACGCAGGTAGATTGCCACACTACTGGCGACGACAACTATCGCCAGCAGCAGCATGGTGGTAACAAACACCATCGGTTTGGCCGCCTCTACGTTGGGGGATTGAAAGCCGACATCGTAGATATGGAAGCCTAAATGCATGAATTTTCGATCCATGTGAAAAAATGGAAAATTTGTATCAAAGGGGAGTGTCGGTGCCAGCTTGACAACTCCAACAATCATTAGTGGTGCAACTTCACCCGCCGCACGTGCCATGGAGAGTATCAATCCAGTCATGATGCCAGGGGTGGCCATTGGCAGTAGATTTTTGGTAAGCGTCTGAAATTTTGTGGCACCCAGTGCCAGCGACCCCTCTCGAATACCCTTTGGAATAGAGGCCAATGACTCCTCAGTGGCAACAATCACGACCGGCACCGTCAAAAGTGCCAGCGTCAGGCTGGACCAGAGGATGCCGCCGGTGCCGAAGGTCGGCGTCGGCAGTCGCTCGGGGAAGAAGAGGCTGTCAATGCTGCCGCCGATGCCGTACACGAAAAAGCCGAGTCCGAAAACACCATAGACAATGGAGGGAACGCCTGCCAGGTTATTCACGGCAATGCGCACCATGCGGGTCATCAAACCTTCTTTCGCGTATTCACGCAAATAAATTGCGGCAACGACACCGAATGGCAGCGAGAAGAAACTCATCAGCAGAACCATCATAACGGTACCAAAGATTGCTGGAAACAGCCCCCCTTCCGTATTTGATTCACGCGGGTCATCAAGCAGCAGCTCACGGAGGCGCTCAAGGTATGCTCCGCATTTGGCAAAGACCGACATGCTGTTTGGTCGTTGCAGGGAAACAATCTCTACCAGAGAGATATCCTTACTACCACCGGCAACATCGCTGAACTGTCCCGTTATCCGTCCTATGTCAGCCATTGCAGCGCTGGACAACTCATTCAGGCGGGTGAATTCTGTCAACGCTTTTTCACGGGCAGCGGTCAACTCCTCAATGGCAGCGGCATTCTTTTCTTTGCTGCGATATTCCAGCTTCAGCAGTTTCAGCCT
>CAIRND010000658.1 GCA_903879825.1 uncultured Geobacteraceae bacterium | reverse complement strand
CTGACCGGAAAAATCCCGACGATCGGCGACACCATCGAGGGTGCCGGGCTTTGCATGAAAATCCTTGATGCCGATCTGCGTCGGGTAAAAAAAGTCGCTATCAACCTTATCAGCAGCACTCCTACAGAAGATCAGGGGCGTGAGTGACCCCTCTGATCTCTTTCGCGTTACTTAAACAGATTGGTGACCGCCGGGGTGTGCTGGCAATTGCCAGCGGTATCCTGATCGCCCTCTCCTTCCCGAACCCCGGCCTTTCCTTTCTGGCCTGGGTCGCCCTGATTCCCCTCTTGATTGCACTGGAAGATAGCACGCCCCGACAAGCCTTCCGCGTCGGCATGACCTGCGGCATTATTTCATACGCCTTCATCCTCTATTGGCTGAACATTGTTTTTGTCCGCTACGGCCACCTTCCCTGGTCTGTCAGCATACCGATCTATCTGCTGTTGGTGGTCTGGCTGGCGATGTTTTATGCATTAAGTACCAGCATTGCCCGATGGGGGGAACTGATCGGTATCAAAGCCGCTTTCACCCTGCCGGTTGCCTGGGTTGCCTTCGACTTCATCCGCTCATTTCTATTTTCCGGCTTTGCCTGGGCTATGCTGGGCCATTCACAGTTCCGCACGCTGCCACTGGTCCAGATTGCCGACCTTGCCGGTGTGTACGGCATCACCCTGCTGATAGTGCTTGCGAATATCGTGCTCTATCGCGCCCTGAGAGCGGTGTTCGGTGCCGGCGTTCCCTATCCGGTAAAAAGTGCCCTCATACTTTTGCTCCTCCTTGTCGGCACACTTTTCTATGGTTTCAACCAGTTGAACAAACCACTACCACTTAATTCAAAGCCGCTACGGGTGGCCCTGATTCAGGGAAACATCCCTCAGGATGTCAAATGGAGCCCGGAGTTTCGACAACATACGGTGGACACCTATGATCGCCTCACCCGTGAAGCGTCCAAAGGGGGGGTCGATCTGATCGTCTGGCCTGAAAGTGCGGTACCGTTTTTCTTTCAGGATGAGCCGATCCAGGCGGAGCGAATCAGGAATCTGGCAAAAGAGATGAATGCCTGCCTGCTGTTTGGAAGTCCGGCCCATGAGCTTCGCAATGGCCGCAGTACCTTTCTGAACAGTGCCTTCATGTTGTCACCAAACGGCGAAACCGTAGGCCGGGCAGACAAGATGCATCTGGTGCCGCTTGGCGAATATGTGCCACTTGGTCGTATTCTTACCTTTATTAATAAGCTTGTTGTCGGTATCGGTGATTTTGCGCCCGGCGAACGAGCGGTACCTCTCGACACCGGCACTACAAAATTAGGTATTCAGGTCTGTTATGAGGTCATTTTTCCGGAATTAGCCCGTCAATATGTCCAGGCCGGTGCCCGCGTCCTGGTAGCCATCACCAACGATGCCTGGTTTGGCCAGTCATCAGCACCGTATCAACACCTGGCCATTGCAACTTTCCGCGCAATCGAAACTCGCACGCCACTTATTCGTGCCGCAAACACCGGAGTAACCGCAATTGTAGACCAGAATGGCTATATCAGCACCGTGACCGGCCTGTTTGTAGAAGCGTATCGCACCGGCGAAGTCCAGCCGGGCAGCGGTGAATCACTCTACCTCACCATCGGTGATGCACCGGCCTGGCTCTGTGTACTGATAACCGCCGCAATAGCCCTGCTGGCCTGGGTCAGACGAAAACGTATCACTTCCAAGGAGTAACGCCATGTACCGTGAAGAAATAGCAAAAGTGAAGGATTGTGAAGAACGGATCGCCAAGCTTAGGGGGGCACTTTGACGTAGATGCCAAACGTGAATCGATCATGGAGATCGAATCTATTATGGCCGTACCCGGCTTCTGGGATGACTCGGGAAAATCACGGGAAATTATTAAAAAGCGTACGACACTGGAAAAGATAGTCCAGTCATGGGATGGGCTTATGCGTCAGACGGAAGATATCCGCGTGATGATTGAGCTTGGAGAAGAGGCTCAGGATGTCGAAACGTTGTCGGAAGTCGCCGTAATGACGAGTCGCCTGATTCAGGAGCTTGAGGCAGCAGAATTCCAGCGGATGCTCTCCGGCCCTCACGACCGCAATTCCTGCTTTATTACCATTAACCCCGGTGCTGGCGGCACTGAATCCCAGGATTGGGCGGAAATGATCCTGCGCATGTATTTACGCTACTGCGAAAAGAAGGGGTGGAAGACCGTCATCACCGAATATCAGGCGGGAGAGGAAGCGGGTCTCAAATCGGCTACCTTCAACGTCAGCGGCGAATACGCCTACGGCTATCTCCGCGCCGAGGCCGGCATTCACCGCCTGGTACGCATATCACCCTTTGACAGCAACGCCCGCCGCCACACATCTTTTGCTTCGATGTACGCGTTTCCCGAAATTGAAGAAGACGATATAGAGATAAAAATCAGCGATACCGATCTGAAGGTAGACACCTTCCGCTCTGGCGGCGCTGGTGGCCAGCACGTTAACACCACTGACTCAGCCGTCCGTATCACGCACATTCCATCCGGCATTATCGTCGCCTGCCAATCCGAGCGCAGCCAGATATCCAACCGTGGTACCGCCATGAAAGTGTTGCGGGCCAAGCTATATGAGCGCGAGGTAGAGGAACGCAGTGCCAAGGCATCCGAAATCGCCGCTGAAAAGAAGGAAATCGGCTGGGGAAGCCAGATCCGT
>CAIRND010000657.1 GCA_903879825.1 uncultured Geobacteraceae bacterium | reverse complement strand
GGGAACAAAAGGAATTAAAACATGGAAAAAAAAGACGTTATCGGTGGGAACAGTGGGACAGTACAATACACTTTCAGAATACCTGTCACCCTGAAAGCGGCTTTGGAGTTGATTGCAGAGAAAGAGGATCGTTCGTTAAGCAGACAGATCATATCCGCTCTGAAACGTTATTGTGATGACCATACTAAAGCTTTGTGAGGTCATGACTGGCTATTAACGCACTTTCCGTCACCTTCGGAAGTGTCAGTATATGAGTAGAAAAACAGAGGAAAACAAGGGCCGGTCTGGTTGCCGGAGATTACCCACATTTTCAAATTCCTGAAGTAAATGGAACGCCGGAGTTGGCACGGCGATAAAGAATATAGTCAAACGAAGTAGACAGCTGACCAAGCTGCTACAGGGAATCGAAAGGCGCTGATACCGGTCAGGTTCAGTGAAACGTTAAAAGAGCTGGCAGCAATAGCTGCGGCCGAAGCAAAACTTTAAGACGCCCGTTTTAAAGTCAGTACGAGAACCTGCCGAACGTGCCAGGGGCCGCCTGATAAGTAAATTATATACTTACAGGAGGTGCCTATATGGCCCACATCAAGCTGTCAGAAAACGAACCAGAGACAACCCACGAACAACTCCTACAAGCAGCCAAAGAGCAGCTTGAAGAAGCATATTATAGTGCTCTTGACGACTGCCCTGGCACTATGCAGTTTAGCTACATCAATCAAACCCCTGGGACCAAGAGCTTTAAAGAGCTTTTTACTGCCGCTATAAAACTCACTGATGTTCCTCTTGTTTTACTTGCAGCTGCTGAAATTGCGGCTTTATGCGAAGATGCACTTGCTTTTTTTGGCTATAAAAAAGGCCAAAATGTGCGTGATAAGACAAAAGAAGAGCTTGAAGCTGAAGAGACGGCAAAAAGGCGGCGTTTTCGTGAAGCCAGAGCAGCGGACGATAGGGCAGCAGTTGACGCGGCGGAAGCAGCGGAGAAAAAAAAACAAGAAGAAGAAAAAGGCACTGGTGAAGGATCTAAAGAAAAAACCAAAGCCACAGGCGGGGCAGATCAGGCACCACCAGGAGTGCGATTTAAGTCAAAAAAAGCTTGTGATTCAATCCCAGCGTTCATGAAATCTCTAAATCTACCACCACGCGGCCTTTTTACCGGCTTTACTGTTTTTGATAAATTGCACGGCAGAATTTTTTGCCCGGGCGAATTTGTGATTATAGCCGGCCGGCCAGGGGTTAGCAAGACCGCTTTTGCACTGGATCAGATTGAAAAACACGCGGCAGCCGGTGTCAATGTACTCATGTGGACGCTTGAAATGTCTACAAACTCACTTTATCGCCGGCTGATCGCTAAAAAGTCAGGTGTAAGCGTTAAAAAAATGAAAAACAGGGAGTTGGCGGGTGATGATTGGCCAAAAATAACCATTGCAGCAAATGATATAGCGGCGTTGCCGATTTATATTAGTGACACCGCAGGAGCAACGGCACAAGACATTACAGCTGAAACTACAGCGCTGCACGAGTATCTAAAAGAAGATGGTGGTGAAGGGCTGGGGCTGGTTGTTGTTGACTATCTACAGCTTGCAACGTCTGAAGGGAAATATAACGCAATACATGAAGAGGTGGCCGCAGTCAGCGAGTCATTGCGGCAGTTAGCGCTAAAATTGGATATCCCTATTATGTCATTAGCGCAGCTAAACCGCGACCTGGAAAAACGAGGCGACAAGCACCCTTTACTGGCAGATTTGGCTGAGTCGGGAAAGATCGAGCGGGACGCACACATTGTCATGTTTCTACACCGTGAGAGCCTTTATTGCGACGATTGCCAAAAGGGAAAGCCGTGCAATCAAGATCATGCGCACAAGCTGGACTTAGTCGTAAGAAAGAACCGCGACGGGGAGTGGGGGATTACAACTATCTATTTTGACGGATCAAAAATGCAGTTTCTTGACCTTGACGCCGGGGAAAAAATTATGTCCGAAAATAAGTGGGCAAATCGACAGGCGGAGGAAATGGCGGCCGAGGAACAAAGGAAGGCTGCAAAGAAAAAGTCCGATGATTTTATGGCTGGGTTTAAGCCGGCGGCGGATCCGGAGCCAGTTGACGACCAGATGGAGCCTTTACAACAAGAATTTTGGCCGAGCGAGGATATAACCGATACACCAGTGGCGGGGGGATTGGCGGCACGGCGATCATTAACGCCAGAAGCGGCGGCGCTACTGCAAACGGCGGAGTCTATAGCGTATATCAATGATTTACACGCTAAAGCGGCAAAATTCGGGGCGAAGGTGTGCTATGATCCAAACCAAATCTAAGCCTAAGTCATCCAAAAAGAAAACGCCCCCGAAAAATACGCATGGTAAAATCCCAACCGCAAGCGCTCTGGAATACCGCTCTACTATGTTCCCCCTGAGCAAAAAGGGAACAACGACGACTAAATACTGTGAAGTCGAAATAGTAGAGGGCGACGGCCTATGTGCCCGGCATAGAGATATAATCGACGCAATCATGGCTAATAAAGAGTTTGCGGTATTCGACGGGGCAGGACAGCTTCATGTCGGTTTCGATGACTGCAAAATTAGAAAAATTCTTGGATCTAAAAATGTCATTACTACTAATGGTATTACGCAGAGAATGGGTAACACGGCGGGTAAATGGAGCAATTTAGAAGTGCAATTACAAAAAATCACCAAAACAATAATTTCGGTAAGGCATGTCGGAAGCCGATGGTTTGCCGCCTTTCCAGTCTTAACGGAAGTTGGTCTATCAAAGAGGCCGACCGAACACGGTAGTAATAAATACGAAGCAATGTTGAAAAAAATAGTTTTCTCAGTTGGTGCTGTAGATTTGCTTATGAACGATATTCCCTTGTTCATAGATAGCAAAATTATAAACAAGATGTTGGCGTTAAAATATCAGGTCTGCCGTTCGGTTGTCCGCTTTTGCTTAAGCCACACCGGCGAACAAAATCACGACCTAAAAGACGTTCTCAGCTACGTAGGAGCAACAGGAAACGATAGATTAATGCGAGAATACGCTGCACAGCTGAATGAAGAAAGGCTGGCTTTAGAGGATCTTGGCGTTTTTATCAGAGGCGGCCTTGCAAAAGGCACTATTCATTACGAGCGGCAAAAGGGGGTATTTATTTCACTTGGAAATGACCAGCTTGCGGCAAAAAACGAAACAACAAAAAACAACGAAAAAGGCGCAAATAAACATCAAAAAAAACAAAAACGGTAGCAATTCACCGGGGTTTTTTTGTCTCGGTACCAATTCACCGGGGTATTTGGCAAAACGGTAGCAATTCACCGGGGTTTTTGCCCCCCTTAAAGAAAGCTTCTATAAAGGAAGCTTTTCTTTAAAAAAGAAACAAAGAAAAACAAAAAAAGAAGTCGGCTTTTTGTCTCCCCTTTGGGGGGAGCCAACGCCCACCCCTTTTTTTAAAGTCAAAACCAAACCAAAGTCAAAGGCTGCCATTGAACAGAGGTATTTGCAAACACTTCCTTCAATAGCAGCTTTTAGTCTTTAAAAAGCCGCAACCACTAACCAGATAAAGCTTTCATCAATAGCAGCTTTTAAAAAAGTCAAAAAAACATACCTGTTGATCAAACCTGCAAACCCACTCCGGCCGGCAACAAACAATACCGCAAAAACGAAACAGCCGCTTACCAGCGGGCCGACAAATCGCCGGGACATACCACCGTCACCTAAATTAACAAAACCCCGTTAAGAGCCAATTCTGTGTGATTTAAAAATCAGCGGTTATAGTAACTGGCAACCAGGCCGCCAACCAGCCGAAGCCGTCCGAACAACACCTTCTTCAATAGCAGCATTTAAAAAATATTCACTTATAAAATAAGCTACTTAACGGCTAAAGAAATTTATTTTAGCGGGCAGGGTAATTTTCTTGCGGGGTGATAGTATCAAATATTGACAGCAGCGGACGCAACAAATACCAGCAGCAGGCGAAGATTATCGCTATCGAGTTAGTGGGAGGTGCTACCTGTTAACGCCGGCACTTTTGTGCTTTGGGAATAAATTGTTGCTGTCATCAGCTCTTGCCTTCATAATGTTTCGTCAACCCGTACGGTGACCGTCGCATTAGCACTATGCAATGCGGCCTTAACTCTTATGATCCACTGTTTCGACCGCTCACAAAGGTGCATTGCGCTATAGTTTTTATCCGCTTAGCTATCTTGTACGAAAGAAGCGTTTTTCTGCTTTGATAAATCTCGCTGAACGATTTCGACAATCCTTTGGTAACGAGCATTGCTATCACAAACGCTACGGTTAATTGACACTGAAGAGCAGGTACTGATAGTACGATATGTCATGATATAGTTTTCTTGTCGCATAATACCTCCTTCTTATTGATCAGGAGGGTGTCCGGTTCAGAAAGATGGGCTAAATGGAGCATTATGAAAGTCGGTATATGGATTAGAGTTTCAACTGAGGATCAAGCGAAGGGGGAGTCACCTTCAAGCCACTTGGCACGTGCCAAAATGCAGGCAGATATTAAGGGCTGGGAGGTCGTTGAAACATATGATCTGGCTGGAGTGTCTGGTAAGGACATATTGGAGCATCCTGAAGCTCAGCGAATGTTATCTGATATTAAATCAGGCCACATAAAGGGGCTGATCTTCTCAAAACTCGCCCGACTTGCTCGAAACACCAGGCAACTTTTAGAAATTTCAGAATGCTTTGAGAAAAGTGATGCAAGTTTAGTAAGTCTGGATGAGAATATTGACACGTCCACACCTGTTGGCAGGCTTTTGTACACTTTGATAGGAGCCTTAGCGCAATGGGAAAGAGAAGAAATCTCTGCACGGATTGCTGCAAGTATTCCGATTCGAGCCAGATTAGGAAGACACACAGGCGGCCAAGGGTCTTACGGATATCACTGGGTTGATGGTAAAATAATTCCCAATCCTGCGGAAGAATTCATAGTGAAAAGGATATTCGAATTATTTTTGGAAACAGGTAAGGTGTTGTCGACTTGCGAGCAACTTACCAAAGAAGGATTTAGAGCACGCAAGTCAGAATTTAGTCCTCGCACCCTTAAATTCATACTGAGAGACACGATCTACAAAGGAATCCGCAAGTCTAATTACAGTAGTCAGAGTAGTGGCAAGCTCGAATACAAAAGTGAAGAGGATTGGGTGACATGCGAAGTAAAGTCGATTATCAGCGATGATATTTGGGAGAGAGCAAATGAAGTATTAGAAGCGACTCGACAGCGTTATACCGTCGATCGTGCAATATCTAAACGTGGAAAATATCTTTTCAGTGGTTTACTTTTATGCAAGTGCTGCGAAACCAAGATGTACTGCGCGCCTTATCCTGGAATGGCTATAGCGCGTTACGTATGCCGCATTTGCAAAACAAAGGTTAACGAAGATGTTGTTGAGAACGCGTTGCAATCAATGCTAACCAGAATTTCACTGTCACCTGAGAGTCTCTGCGGCGATGATAACTACGGAGACGACCTGAAGGACAAGCAAAGCAGACTGGAGCTGTTGAAGAAAGATTTGAAGGTTATCAATAAGAAGATGGATACTTTGGTTGATCTGGCTGGCGAAGACAGAATCGATAATGAAACTTTTTCATCACGATTCGAACCACTGTTAGCTCGGCGAAATAATATTTCACAGGAGGTTCCGCGCTTACAGGGAGAAATTGACTTCATAAATAGCGAGGATGTTGGCCGACAGATTGTAATTAGGCGGGCAACTACATTGGCAGCATTGTGGTCGGAATTATCGTATGAAGCCAGACAGGAAATTGCGAAGGAGGTGATAGAGCGGGTTGATGTCAGTAAAGAGTCCCTGCATTTTACTATTCATCATATTTCAAACCCAAATAAGAATGATGGGGAAACCCTTGCGGATTTCCCCATCTAAAATGCCAGCATTGTTCAACCGTGCGATTAACGCTTGGAGAACTGGAAACGGGCGCGGGCAGCTTTTCTGCCGTATTTTTTACGTTCTTTGATGCGTGAGTC
>CAIRND010000656.1 GCA_903879825.1 uncultured Geobacteraceae bacterium | reverse complement strand
GTACAACCACCCCAACCATGAGAAGATAACGAAAGGTGAATGAATGGGGGAAACTCTAGATCAAAATCATAAAAATATGCTGTTGGGTGTATTTCATTATTTCTATCCGACTGGTTGTTCAAAATCTCATCAACTTCCCATTTCTCTTTATTCCAAATTGTTTTGTAAACCCTGACTTTGTACATTCCACCTCCTCTTAACGCATAAGGCAATTACTGGTATACTGTTAGTATAAAATAATCCACTAAAATATATGAAGCATGAAGTACTGTCATTTTTCAGAAGCATTCACCCACCTGAGCCCCTGATTTTTCAAGGGCATTCACCCTCCCCATTTTCAAGAGCATTCACCCACCTCGGGTAATCTTTGGCGCGGCGCTGACTACAACCTGTACCATGCCTCCTTTCAATATCTGAACGGAGGCTACATGGCGCACAAGGAGTACAGCGTGACAAATATTATCGACATTCTGCGTAGGGCAAAAGCAAAGGACAGTTTTCGGCGGATAGCACGTTCTACCGGGATTGACCGAAACACAATTCGGAATTATCTGCGACTTGCTGTAGCACACGGATTTGACGACACCACATCTGATGATCGGTTGCCTGATATTGCATCGGCGGTCATCCGCTCTGTGTATGGAGGCGAAGCAAAGGATCCTGAACTGTGTGCCTGTGCCCCTCTGTTGCCCCACCGCGAGCTGCTTTCCGGTTGGCTGGAGAATGACCATTTAACCCTGACCAAGGCTCACATCAAGCTTGGCCGAATGGGTATCGCTGTAACCTACAGCACTCTGTATCGCTATGCCCGAGAGGAACTCGGCTTCGGCGGACAGAAAGTTACCGTGCGGATGGCGGATACTGAACCCGGCGAAGTAGCCCAAGTTGATTTCGGTAAAATGGGATTGGTCTTTGACCCGGAGGTTGGCAGAAACCGTGTGCTCCATGCCTTGGTGGTTACTCTGATCCAGAGCCGCTACCAGTACGTGTATCTGACTCACCGGCAGGACCTGAATGCTTTGGTCACCGGTATGGAAGAAGCCTGGAGTTTCTTTAGCGGCGTCACCAGACGGCTCATTCTGGATAACATGAAAGCCGCCGTAGTTAAGGCTGATCGCTATGAACCTGTTTTTAACCGGACCTTTCAAGACTACTCGCAGCACCGTGGCTTTATCATCGATTCGGCTGTGGTCCGGCACCCGGAAGGAAAAGGTACCGTTGAAAACCAGGTCAGGTACGTTCGCGAGAATTTTTTCAAAGGAGAGGAATTCAAAAATCGTGATCATGCTCAACAGGAAGCACAGAAGTGGTGCCGCTCCTTTGCCGGCTTGCGGATCCACGGCACCACCAGAAAACGTCCGTTTCTGGTATTTGAGCAAGAGGAACAGAAGGCGCTGCTGCCGCTGTCTGACGAGCGCTTTGATGTCCCGGCCTTTGCGCAGTGCACCGTCCATCGCGATCACCATATCATGTTCAAGAAAGGCGGTTACTCCCTGCCGACGATGTATATCGGCAAAGAAGTTGATGTCAGAGGTGATTCAGCCCTGGTGCGGATCTACTACCAAAACCAGTTAATCAGAACTCATCCGAAAGTTGCGGCTGGCAAACGCTCGACGGACTTTGATGACTACCCGAAAGACAAGAGCGCCTACGCCATGCGGGATGTGGAGTACTACAAACGGAAAGCAGCAGAAAACGGCGAAAAACAGGGAGAGTTCATGGCTGAGATGTTAAGCGGTGACATTCCCTGGGCCTTCATTCGCCAAGCTCAAAAACTGCTCCGACTGACCGATAAATATGGCGCAGCCAGAGTGGAAGGTGCCTGTCAAAGGGCACTGGCATTTGGACTCATGAATGTCAGTCGCGTGGAAGGGATCATCAAGCAAGCGCTGGATAAACAACAGACACAGACCAAACCGGCAGGAACTGTTACCCCCATTTCTCTCGCAGCACACTTCAGCAGACCTGCTGATTATTTCAGTCACCATAAGGAAAATGACCATGGAAACAACATCGGAATTGAAACAGCTTCTGAAGTTACTGCGTCTCTCTTCGCTGTTGACTACCCTGCCTGAACGGGTGGCCTACGCCAAGGGAAACAAGCTTACTCATCTGGAATTTCTGGAGATGCTCTTCTCCGATGAGGTGGAAAAGAGGAATCAGGGGGCGCTTGCCAGGCGCCTGCTGCTGGCCAAAGTTGACCACGATCAGGTGCTGGAACGCTTCGATTGGGAAGCAAAGATAACCCTCGACCGCGACCAACTCAAGGGACTCATAGGTCTTGACTGGATGGAGCGCAAAGAAAACGTCATTTTTACTGGGCCAGTTGGTGTCGGCAAAACTTTCCTTGCCAATGCCATGGCTCATGCCGCCTGCCGTCGTAACAAGAGCGTTGTTGTGGTCAAAGCGGCCAAAATGTTCAAAGCTCTCTATGCCGCCCGCGCCGACAACTCACTGGATCGAGAGTTGATTAAACTGATTTCTCCAAGCCTTCTGGTCATCGACGACTTCGGCCTGGAGCGGCTTACCCCGGAGCAGGCACATGACTTCTATGAAATAGTCAGCGAGCGATACGAACGCGGAGCCACCATTATCACCAGCAACAGACACGTAGCAGAATGGGTCAGCCTCTTTGATGATCAAATCATTGCAAACTCGGCACTGGACCGCTTGGCGCACAATGCACATCAGATGATAATAGAGGGGGAAAGTTACCGGAAAAAGAAGGGAACCATCGGGAGCAAACTATGATACGTTAACGAACCAATTCAGCACGCCGTGCCTGGATGAATGGGTGTGAAAAACAGGTGGGTGAATGCTCGTGAAAAATGACACAAACACGGCCTTGATCTGCTTGAACTTAATGGAGCGTGGCTTACTTGGAACTTCCTTGCCGAATAATTTTTCAATGGTCATTGTCGTATTCTCCTTTTGGATAAAAAAATAGGGAGCTTGTGACGGCTCCCTTTGCTGGCTGATATGTTGCTGGTGGTCAGTTCATATACTCCAAGAACTTCTTGACGATATTCATCGGTGCGGCATCCCTCCAGTTGT
>CAIRND010000655.1 GCA_903879825.1 uncultured Geobacteraceae bacterium | reverse complement strand
CTTTGAGGCCAATCGTGCCGTCCGAACCCATGCCTGAGAGGATAATGCCGATGCTCCGTTCCCGTCGGTCTTCAGCCAGGGAGCAAAAAAAGAAATCAATCGGGAGACGCAGGCCTCGGGCCGCCGTTGGCTCAAACAGGTGCAGTACGCCATGCAGAATTGACATATCCCTGTTGGGCGGTATCACATAGACAGTGTTCGGCTTAACACTCATCCGGTCAGCAACCTGGAAAACCTCCATCCCGGTGACTCGCTGAAGCAATTCAGGCATGATCCCTTTATGCGTCGGGTCCAGGTGCTGGACGATGATGAAGGCTATGCCGCTTTCCTGCGGTACCTTCCGCAAAAACAGCTCCAATGCTTCCAAGCCGCCGGCGGAGGCACCTATACCGACTATGGGAAAGGGGGAGGTTTGGTGCAGTGGTAGGGCCTCTTTTTGGTAAGAGTCTGCGTCTTTGTTACCGCATATTTCGGATTTATTAAGTTTTTTCATTACGCTAGATATACCAGCATTTCCTTGAATGTACACATAATTGATCTTTTCAGAAGAGGGCACATTATTCGTGGTCTCCTTGTGGGTCAAGTGGCGAAATCCGATATACTTTCGTATTTTCTCAAGAGGCGCTTGAAGTGCTGGAAAAAAATACGTTGTGAATGTAGTATGACCCACGTCGTGTGCTTAGCGCCGGACAACAAACAATAAATACTGAGAAAGGACATAGCTATGACGACTAACAATCCAGAGCAAATTTGTTGTGACAATGATTTTCACGCAGGCCATATGTGTGAACTGGAAAGCCAGGAGGAGTGGGATACCATCAGGCAGATAACGAATAAACCGGAAGTGAAATGTGAGAACTGCGGTGCTGAAGCTAATTTCGCCCGCAATGTTTGTATGCCTACAGAACGGTAACATCCAATTGATCAAATAAAAGGAGCTTCGCCATGAATGAATTACATACCGCATACAGTCGCAGCGCAGATCAGGTAATAGTGAGACAGAATACCCTTGTCCGGCAGGTATACGCCTGGATGGCGGCAGGGTTGGCAGTAACCGCCTTTATGGCACTGGTCACACTTTCCTCGCCGGCTATATTCAATGCTGTCGTGGGAAACAAGCTCGTGTTCTACGGTCTGATGATCGGAGAACTTGCCTTGGTTTTCACTCTATCAGGTGCCATCCATAAGCTGAGTGCGGCAACAGCAACGCTCATATTTGTTGCTTACTCGGCGCTTAACGGAATCACCCTTTCCGTGGTCGCCCTCGTCTACACGGCCAATTCAATAACCTCTACCTTCGTGATCACCGGTGGCATGTTCGGAGCGATGAGCATCTATGGGTACATGACGAAAAAAGATCTGACATCGTGGGGGAGCTTCCTGTTTATGGGCCTCATCGGCGTGGTGATCGCCTCGGTTGTTAATATCTTTGTGGGGAGCAGTTCCGTTTCCTGGGTTATCTCCGGCATCGGCGTGATAGTTTTTACCGGACTGACCGCATATGATACCTGGAAGATCAAAGAAATGGCGGCACAGGGAACGGAAGGAAGAAAACCTGCCATACTCGGCGCACTGACGCTGTATCTCGATTTCATCAATTTATTTCTCATGCTGCTGAGGTTCACCGGCAATCGGCGCTAATAGCCAATGATTGATGTAAATAGCAAAGGTGTGGATTAGTCCCAGCTTTTACGCGTTTTAGCAGGTGCCTTGCAATTGACTTTACAGGGCTTCTCTGCTAGAAGATGTGCAGATTTATTCACACAAAAGGACTCCTAATGGAAAGTTTCCTCCTCAAGCTTTCAGTAATGCTTGTGCCGGGCATGCTGGCAATAGTATGTCATGAAGTTTCCCATGGATATGTCGCCTGGCGTTTCGGCGATCCAACCGCCCGAATGTTAGGACGGCTGACGCTGAATCCGATAAAACATATCGATATCGTTGGTACACTGATGATATTTTTTGTCGGAATAGGATGGGCCAAGCCGGTACCGGTGGTGTTTGAAAACCTCCGTAACCCGAAGCGAGATATGATCTGGGTGGCGGCTGCAGGGCCGATAACAAACCTCATATTGGCAACTGTTTCGGCTTTTCTGCTGCGTGGTCTGGTTGCGTTTGGTAATCCGGCCGCTTCCGGTTCGCCGCTTGCCATGTTGGTGGAACCAGTGGTTCTGATGCTCGCTTTTTCTGTCTACATAAATCTTCTTCTGGCTATCTTTAACATGATACCGGTGCCACCCCTTGATGGCGGCAGGGTGCTGGTAGGGTTACTGCCTTACAAACAGGCCACTGCTCTATCTCGTGTTGAGCCGTACGGCATGATGATCATTATTGCGCTGGTGTTTTTTACCAATATGTTCTCCTATATTATCTCTCCGTTTCTTAAAATTGGCGTTCAAATTCTGGCTGGGCCGCAAAGCGGTCTTGTATTGGGTGTCACCCGGTTGATGATGCACTAACGTGGACGTTGTGCCCGAAAAAACGGAAAACAGCCACGTACACCGTAAAAAGCAGAGGGTTTTCGATGAATGATCCAAGAATACGGCAGTTTGCAGAAATTCTGGTTGATTATTCAACCAGAGTCAAAAAGGGTGATGTCGTACTTATCAATGCTGCAGGTCTTGAAGCGGTGCCGCTGGTAAAAGAGCTGTACGCACTCTGCCTTCAGCGCGGTGCCGCATATGTTGAATACAATTTTTCGGTGCCGGAAATTGATCGTGCTTTTTATAATAGCGCCACCAAACAGCAACTTGATCACTTCCCGCAGCATAAACTTGATTTCTACAAAACAGTGACGGTGTATATCGGTATTTCCGCCGGTAATAACTCCATGGTTATGGCCAATGCGCGCCAGGATGCCGTCGTTGCCTATTCAAAGCTGACGCGTCCTCTGGTTGATCAGCGGGTCAAGCACACTCGCTGGTGTGTGACGCGCTACCCGACCCATGCTGCAGCGCAGGAAGCTCGTATGAGCCTGGACGAATATGAAGATTATCTGTTTTCAGCGTGCTGCATCGACTGGAAAGCCGAGTCAAAGAAGCAGGAAAAACTTAAAAAACTGATTGACCGAACCAAGAGCGTGAGAATAGTGGCGCCTGATACTGATCTCCGTTTCAGTATTGACGGCCTGCCCGGCATAAAATGCGATGGTCGGCTTAATATGCCGGATGGTGAGGTGTTTACTGCACCGGTGAGAAACTCTGTCCAGGGGCACATCAGCTATAACTGCCCGAGTATTTATCAGGGCAAGGAATATAACGGTGTCCGCTTCACCTTTGTTGACGGTAAAATTGTCACGGCCACTGCAGAAGGGGGCATGAGTAATGCCCTGAACAAAATTCTGGATGCCGATGAAGGAGCCCGCTACATCGGAGAATTCGCGATTGGCGTCAATCCGGGTATCCGTCAACCGATGCGCAATATTCTGTTTGATGAAAAGATATTCGGCTCTATTCACTTTACGCCGGGACAGGCCTACGATGAGTGTGACAACGGCAACCGTTCCTCTGTACACTGGGATCTGGTGCGTATTCTGGGCGATGGTGAAATATTTTTTGATGATGTTCTTATCCAGAAAAACGGCCTGTTTGTTCACAAAGATCTCTTGGGACTTAATCCCGCCTGACTCTGCAAAGCAGGATAACCTATTAATTGACCATAAAAGAGTGAAAATCTATGACAAATTGCAACGAAATTGACTTTGAATCTGATGACTTCGACTTTGAAACAATTGACGAGGAGCTGCTGGTTGACGGTCGCTGTCAACAAATTCTGAAACAGTTCTATATGTTTCTCCAGCAGCAGGGGATGACTGCAGAACAATCCTCTGAACTGGCGTTTAGCGCTGATCTTTATCTGCGCGATTACCTGATTGATTTTGGACGTCAGAATATTGTTCGGCCTAAACCGGGCATTATTACCACATTTGCTGGCTCATGGTTTATCACACATACGCTGGATCCAGAATTTGCGGTTCTTGAGCGTCATCTGACGGCACTTGTCGAGTTATACCGTTATATGCATCGTCAACATCTTATCTCCGCCTATGAGTTGGCGATTATTCTCAAGGAGGCCGGTCAGCTGGAATTCTTCCGACAGAGGATTGATTCTTTTCTGAACCTTACCGCCGATGGCTTTGTTGCTTGGGACTCCGGGTGCCCATCGAAATTGTAATTCCAATACGGAGACCACGCATGGCGTGTAAGAACGTAAAACAGATGGTAATCACAATTTTTGATCAGAACCACCTGAAAACGGATTGGTATTTTGATTTTGACGGTCAACCGTTTCATGATTTTCTGGCTGGAATAATCTCGGAAATGGAACCGCTGGGAGTGGTATTGTCCGTTGTGCGTAACAGGGACGCGATAATCTCAATCAGCAGTTACACGGATATGCTGAATGTGGTAAAAATATCTTCCCCGCAGGATGGGCATAGTAACCAGTGTGTCGGGCATATTATCGGGAAAAGTCAGCGATGTGACATCATGGATGATATCAGCACCGCCGTACGACGTGTGGCGTTTGCACCCGAAACGATCGCCCCCGCCAGTGAATTTAGAAAAGTCTGCCACAATTGCGGCTGTGGATGTTAGTCCTGTCCCTGCTTTGCATGGTGTAGGATCGCTTAATAGTGTTAATCAGAAGGATACGCTCGATATGTTGCTTGAGCATAGTTACACTGGAAACTAAAAGTCTCAAGGAGAACCACCATGTCGTCAGCAACTATTCCTGAAACCGTAAGAAGGTTACTTGCTTCTCAGCCAATTGAACTGCCGATTTTTCATCCCGTCGCGTTGAAGTTGCAGAGAATGCTTTCAAATTACGATTTTACGGTTGACGAGGTAGCACAGGTTGCCAATGAAGATATATCGCTGGCGAGCCAGATGCTCAAGATAGCTAACTCTCCAATGTATATGGGACGTTCCAAGGTCGCTACCATCAAGGAAGCGGTTATCCGGCTCGGCGCACAGCAGGTTATAAATCTGGTGATTGCGGCTTCGCAGGCATCGGCTCATAGCTCAAGTAACTCTGCTCTCGATCACTATATGAAAGAAATGTGGCTGCATAGTCATGGCTGTGCCCTCGGAGCCCGCTGGTTGGCACACTCCTGCGGCATGCGTGGCGTGGCTGACGAAACCTACCTGGCAGCACTTCTTCACGATGTCGGCAAACTCTATCTGCTTAAATCAATTGAACGTCTTGTGGGCGCCGGAGTGATCAGCTCGATGTTTGATGATGAGTTGATTCTGGAGATTTTCGAGGCGATGCATGTTGAGCAAGGATATCGCATTATGCAGCACTGGAATTTTCCGGCAATGTACTGTGACGTAATCCGAGATCATCACAGCGAGGAATGGGATACGGTTAATAAAATGCTGGCTATCGTACGGTTTGTCAATATGACGTGTCGCCGGATCGGTCTTGGGCTGGACCATGAGCCGGACCTTGAGCTGATAAACACGCAGGAGGCAGAGGTACTTGATATTACCGATACCCAGATAGTTGAACTTGAGGCCATGCTGGAAGAGTCAAGAGAAGCCGCGCTGGCGGGTTGATTCAACTCGTCACGCTCTTTATTCTATGGGAGCCGGATCGCATAAATTTTCGGCGCAGTTTGCCTCGCCGCCGCAGGTGAAACAATAAAATTTTGGATCGCTGCTTATTTTGGCAATTTCATCATGCAGTCCGTTACTTCTCAACATACAGAGATGGCCATGGTGATCAGCACCGCAGTGGCATGTAGGTTTGGTAGTCATCGTGATTCCCCCTGAAATAATGATAGTAAACTGCAGACACCCTATCAGAATAGTTTACAAAAGAAAATAGCCTGAATTTATATGGCTCATCGCCAAGGGATACCATTTATCATGACATTTTCTCCCACATCGCTTCTTGTTACCGGCGGTGCCGGTTTTATCGGCTCCAATTTCATTCACTCCTTCATCGCCAACAATCCGGAAAGTATGGTCATCAACCTTGATTGTTTGACCTATGCGGGCAATCTGAAAAACCTGACCGAGCTCGAGGGTAATCCTCACTACCGCTTTATCAAGGGAGATATTGGCGATGCCCCGCTGGTGGCACAGCTGCTTGCCGATCATAAAATAGATGCGGTTGTCCATTTTGCCGCTGAATCCCATGTTGATCGCTCCATCACCGGTCCGGAAATTTTCGTCAGAACGAACGTACTTGGTACCCAGATTCTGTTGGAAGAGAGCCGCAAACATTGGCAGTCCGGTGCTGGTGCCGATTTTCGCTTCCTTCAAATATCAACGGATGAGGTATACGGCAGTCTGGGCGACACCGGCTATTTTACCGAAGAAACACCTTTGGCTGCCAATTCGCCCTATTCGGCCAGCAAGGCCGGTGCTGACCTGCTGGTGCGCGCCTATCATGAAACCTTTGGCATGCCGACACTTAATACCCGCTGCTCCAATAACTACGGTCCCTATCATTTTCCGGAAAAGCTGATCCCGCTTCTGATCCATAACATTATCAATAAAAAACCTCTGCCGGTCTATGGTGACGGATTAAATATTCGTGACTGGCTGCACGTCCGCGATCATGCCGTGGCGATTGAAACCGTTCTGAAAAAGGCGCTTCCCGGTTCGGTGTATAATATTGGCGGCAATAATGAGTGGAAAAATATCGATATAGTCCACCTGGTCTGCGATCTGCTCGATGGGCGTCTTGGACGTGCCAGTGGCGAAAATCGTTCGTTAATAACGTTTGTTACGGATCGCCTTGGCCATGATAGACGCTATGCCATTGACGCCTCGCGTCTCAAGTCAGATCTTGGCTGGAGCCCCTCCTATACGTTTGAACAGGGTATTGCTGAGACAATTGATTGGTATCTTGCCAATCAGGAATGGGTGGACGGGGTTACATCCGGCGCATATCGCGACTATTGTCAAAAACAGTACGGCGGAGGTGCTGCATGATTCTTGTTGTGGGAGCGAATGGCATGCTCGGCCGCGATCTTACCGCGCTTCTTGGTGACCGGTGCCACGGCATTGACATTGACGATATCGACATCACGGATCCTGGATCAGTGCTAAAGGTTATTGGTGACCTCAAGCCGGAGGTTGTAATCAATTGTGCCGCATACACTGATGTGGATGGCTGTGAAGCCAACACTGAAACAGCTATGGCTGTCAACGGTGAAGGGGTGGCATATCTGGCAATGGCCTGTCGGGATAACGGCGCTCTGCTGGTGCAGATTAGTACCGATTACATTTTTGATGGCGGCAAAGGCACCCCGTACGTTGAAGATGATGCACCCTGTCCGCTCAGCGTCTACGGTGAATCAAAGCAGGCGGGGGAGATGAACGCGGCCTTCAGCCCCGAGCACCTGATTGTGCGAACACAGTGGCTGTACGGAGTGCATGGGAAAAACTTTGTAGAGACCATGCTCCGTCTGGGGGCTGAAAAGGACGAACTGACGGTTGTCGATGACCAGATCGGTTCGCCAACCTGGACGGTTGATCTGGCCCGTGCGATTATTGCCTTGATTGATAGTGGCTGCCGGGGCATCTATCATGCTGCCAATGCTGACTACTGCTCATGGAACCAGTTTGCCGCAGCTATTTTTGAAGAAGCCGGTTTAGCGGTTTCTGTTAAGCCTATGACGACTACGGAGCTGAACCGTCCGGCTCGCCGGCCACTCTATTCCACGCTTGCGTGTGATAAACTGACCGCTGATACCGGTTTTAGTCCACAGTCATGGCGTGATGCATTACGGGCGTATCTGCAGCTTCGCTCGAAATAACTTATTGAAAGGATTACCAATGGAACGTGGTGAACGTCCGTGGGGAACCTATACGGTTCTGGATGAGAGCAAGAGTTACAAGATAAAGCGTATTGAAGTAACGCCAGGTCAGCGCCTGTCGCTGCAAAAACATCATCACCGCAGCGAACACTGGATCGTGGTGTCGGGAACTGCGCTGGTGACATGTGGTGAAAATCAGATGGTTATAAACGTCAATGAATCGACATTTATTCCTATCGGGTACAATCATCGTCTTGAAAACCCCGGCCGGATTCCACTGGTTATCATTGAAGTTCAGAGCGGCGAATACCTGGGCGAAGATGATATCGTCCGCTTTGACGATGATTATCATCGTTGTGAAAACCTGGCACCTGAGACGCAGAATGCTGAATAAGCCCTGCTCATACCGTCGCGCGCTGCTGTCCCTTCTCTGCGTCTGTCTGCTGTGTCTCTGCGCGGGATGCGCCGCCTCTTCGGCAACGATCATTGAAGAAGAGGTCGTCACGAATCCCAAACCGATGTACAGCTACACATCCCTTATAATTCGGGATCTTGAACTGAGGCGCGATTTGTATTGTGATGCTCGTGATGGCAAGCTGAGCCAGCGAGAACTCCAGTATGAGAAACTTCCGGCAGAGTTATCTGAGCATATCGAACGCTATGTCAAGTCCCACCGCACCTACGCTACTATATCCCGTGACGGGAAGGCGGATGCCGCTACACTGGTGCTAACTGGTAAATTTATTCGTCTCGGACGCTTCAAAATATCGGTTATTATCAGTTTGCGTGATGGTGCCAGTGGTCAGGAGGTGGCTCACTTCCGCCAGACCTTGTGGGATGTGCTGGATACAACTGATTCGTTCAGCAATTTAGGTCGTGAAGTAGCCGATTTTATAAACAGAATTCAGTATAAATAACGGGGAGTCACGCATGTACGTTGTTATTTTGGCTGGAGGATCAGGGACCCGATTCTGGCCGCTTTCCCGGGTTGCTCTCCCGAAACAGCTCATCTCAATCACCGGAGATCGCAGCATGCTGCAGAGAACGGTTGAGCGGGTATTGGCACTTAACCCCAAGCGAATCCTGATTATAACAAACCACCTCCAGGCGGATGAAACCGCACGACAGATGCAGCAGTACGACTTAGTCCCGGTCGACGTCATCGCTGAACCCTCTGCCCGTAATACCGCCGCTGCCATCGGACTTGCGGCCGCGCTGATTGCTGCCCACGACCCATCCGGTATTATGGCCGTGCTCCCCGCAGATCATTTTATTAAAAATGAAGCTGCGCTGCGCAGTACGCTGACTTTTGCGGCAGTGGCCGCACAGAGCGGCTTTCTGGTCACGCTCGGTATTTTACCGTCACGTCCTGAAACCGGTTATGGCTATATTGAAGCTGAAATAGGTGCCTCTGATGGGGAACATTCCTGTGGCCCCTTTCCGGTCAGGCGTTTTGTTGAAAAACCACCTCTAGCGGAGGCGTTGCGCTATCTGGAAGAGGGAAACTACTTTTGGAATAGCGGTATGTTTGTTTGGCGAGCCGATACGATTTTGGAGGAGATGGCGACGTTTATGCCGACTCTGCATGAAAAGCTTGTTGGTCTGCTTCCAACCTGTGTTGCGTGGGAAATAAGCGCTTTGAAGGAGCAGATTGCGGCTCTGTATCAGGGCATCGAGAGCATTTCAATTGATTACGGCGTCATGGAAAAATCTACCCGGGTTCAGATGGTACCGGTTGAAATGGGATGGAGCGATGTGGGGAGTTGGAGTGCATTACCGGAAGTGGTTGAGCCGGATAGCTGGGGCACCGTCTGTATTAATACTTCCGGTCACATTGCCATCGATTCTTCCGATTGCCTCATTTATGCCGATGGGAGAATGGTTGCCACGGTAGGCGTTCAAAATCTGGTGATCGTATCTACGCCGGATGCCATTCTGGTCTGCCATCGTGAACGCTGTCAGGATGTAAAAAAAGTGGTTGAACAGTTGGCTGGTGCCGGACTCACCGGGTATTTGTGACGCTGTTTTTGGTGAAGTGATTGGAATTAGTTTATCTCACATTCAGGAAGATAAAGGATCGTCCAATAGAGTCTTAATGCGGCTACAGGATCATAATCAGTTTTACTCATGGCCTTAAATAAATTATGCATGGATTTGTCCTTAAAATTCAGTGATGATTGAACATGCAGCTCTGCAAGTATTTCCTCCAGTTCCACCGCCTTTGATACCGCCGTTAGAATCCCAGGTTTGTTGTTTTTAATATATTCCATAAACTGTATTAAGTTGGTCTGGATCGTATATGCGCGGCTTAAACTGGCTTTCGATACTTCGAATTCGGTCTCGCTCAATAAGCGTAACGCCAGCTCGAATTGTTTCTGGTGATTTTCATTCGCACGGGCAGTTTTATTCCATAAAAACGATGCATCGGGTATATCTTCGTAAATATCGCTGTAAAAATCGTATAAAGCAGTGCAACGCTCCTCTATTTGGACGCATATTTCCAGAAAATTTTTACTGATTATCGTATTATTTGTGTCACTCATAAAAAATCCCTTGGTCACAAATATATCAATATCTGTAAAGTTAAGCAGTAAACAGGCCAATCTGGTTAAGGATTAATAGTATGTAAAACAAGCTGCTTACGTATCAATTTATATCGTGTAGCTTGCAAAATATATAAATGTGTAAACCACACCGACATAACTGTAATAATTTCACTAGACCCTCTTTTTCCTTGAACACATTGTCAACCTTTGTATACTATGCCGGTTAACAACTCGGGGCTGACATGAATAGATCGATACAAAACGAACTTGAAAGTATCAGAGAACGGGGCTTGCTCCGGAGTACCCGCTTGATCAGCGGCCGACAGACGGCTCGTGTCAGCTGTAACGGCCGCGATGTGTTGCTGCTCTGTTCCAATAATTATTTGGGACTGGCTGACCACCCGGCACTGGCGTCCGCCTCTCTAGCGGCAATTGAGCAGTATGGGACATCAAGCGGAGCCTCGCGCCTGGTATCAGGGACCATGGAGTTGCACGAACAGCTGGAGCGTGCAGTCGCTGCCTTTAAAAAGAGTGAAGCGGCGCTGGTTTTTAACAGCGGTCATGCTGCAAATAGCGGCATCATTCCGGCTTTGGTCGGGCGCGGAGACGTTGTCTTTTCTGACCGCCTTAATCATGCCAGCATTGTTGACGGCATTTTGCTCTCCGGGGCACGGCTGATACGCTACCGACATAATGATTATCAGCACCTGGCCGCGCTCATGGAAAAACATGCCACGGGCCGCAGTTTAATAGTCAGTGACGGTGTCTTCAGCATGGATGGCGATATCGCCCCACTGGCAGAGTTGGCCACACTGAAACGCACCCATGGCGCGCTGCTTATGATCGATGATGCTCATGGCTGCGGTGTGTTAGGTGTGCAGGGGCGGGGGAGTGCCGAGCTGCGCGGAGTCGGGAGTGATGTTGATATTCAGATGGGAACATTTGGTAAGGCGCTGGGGAGTTTTGGCGCATACGCCGCCGTTTCGGCTGATCTGCGTGCTTTGTTGATAAACCGTGCGCGCAGCTTCATCTTTTCAACCTCTTTGCCTCCCTCGGTATTGGCCGCATCGCTGGCAGCTGTCGAACTTGTTCAGACAGGGGAGGGGGACGAGTTGAGAAAACAACTATCCGCTCATGCCATCTTTTTCAGGAGCCGCTTGGCCGCGGCCGGTTTCAATATTCCTGCTGGTACGACCCAGATCGTGCCGGTTGTTATCGGTTCCGCCGAATTAACCATGCAGTTTTCTGAAGCGCTCCTTGCGGAAGGGGTTTTTGCCCAGGGGATTCGTCCTCCCACGGTGCCGAACGGTACCAGCCGACTTCGCTTTACCCTGATGGCTACTCATAGCCAAACAGATCTTGCCAGGGCTGTTGAGTCAATCTGCACCATTGGCCACCGACTTGGAGTTATCTGATGCCGTGGTATGAAAGCCGAAGCGGTAACCAGTTGTGGTATGAGGAGAGAGGAGAAGGGGCGCCGATTGTTTTACTGCATGGCTGGTGTATGTCATCAGCCGTGTGGAAGTATCAGCTTGAAGAGCTTGCTGCCTCATATCGTGTTCTGGCTCCGGATCTTCGCGGGCACGGACGCTCGCGGTCACCGTCAGAAATTCTGGATTTTGGCGGTTTTGCCGAAGATCTGATTGATTTGTTTGATTTTCTTGGACTTTCGGGGGTCGTCCTCGTTGGTTGGTCCATGGGAGCACAAATAGCACTTCAGGCATGTGCCGGGCTGTCGGACAGATTGGCCGCTCTGGTGCTGGTCTCAGCGACCCCCTGCTTTACCGCATCTGCTGACTTCCCTCATGCTCTTTCCGACAAGGAAGCCAGTGGCATGCGCCTCAAAGTACAGCGGAACACGCGCCGCGCCCTGGATGGCTTTTACACCCGCCTCTTTGCTGAAGGTGAATTAGAGAGCCATTCCCGTGCAGCGGAGATCACTCATCTTCTGTCGTCAATAGAATCACCTGATACGGTTGCCGTACTTGATTCACTTGATGCGCTTACCAGTGCTGACATGCGTCCATTATTAGCAGCAATTACGGCTCCGACATTGATTGTCAATGGCGAGCGGGATCGAATCTGCCTTCCTGCGGCATCTCATTACCTGAAAACTCACATTCAGGGCGCTGAACAGAAAGTGTTCCCGCGCTGTGGTCATGCGCCATTCTTAACGTACAGCGATCAATTTAATGCCGAAATTATACGATTTATAAGGAGCATCAGTGAATAGTATGCCGGATAGTGGCAAGATAGCAGCAGCATTTCATCAAAAAGCTGTTGAGTATGATCACCATGTTCTTGTCCAAAAACGGGTAGCAGAGCAGTTGGTGCGTTCTGTCGGGTTTTACGCCACGGTGGAGCCGCAGCATATCCTTGATGTGGGTACAGGCACAGGAAGCCTGCTTGAGCGGCTGCATGTCCGGTATCCGGCTGCCTGCCTGACCGGCGTTGATATCGCTCTCAATATGTGTGCGCGCACGGCGCAAAAATTGGGTGCTGCCTGCCATGTCGTAAACGCAAATGCTGAATGCCTTCCGTTTAAAACCGGGGTATTCGATCTGATCGTCTCCGCGTCAGTATTGCAGTGGGTGGAAAATTTGTCTGCCGCTTTGCACGAGATGCATAGAGTTGTAAAGCCGGGTGGGGATATAAATATAGCCTTTTTTTGTGATGGTACGCTTGGTGAGTTGCAGCATTGTTTTCGAGATGCCATGGGGCGTTACCGCACCGACAGTACTCATAATACGTCACGTTTGCATGATTTCTGGACGGTTGATGACGTAAAGCAGATTGTTGACAGCATGGAGTTCGATAAGGTTGTTGTTACGGTTGAGACAGAAGTGGACTGGTATAACGATCTGCATTCATTGTTGCGGTCGATTAAAAATATCGGTGCGGGAACAGTGGCGGGAGGTTCTGTCCGTGGCCTGGGTTGGAGAGGAATATTGCAGGAAGCTTCACAGCTGTATCAGAATCGCTATGGTCAAAACGGTAAAATACCCGCAACGTATAAAGTACTCTATCTGTCTGCCCGTACCCGTTAACGGTAATAATTTGAACCGCTAACGGGTACGGCATTATCGCAGGTTACAAAGAGTTTATTATCTTTATCGCAAATTCATTAATTACACTGTAGTGGACTTCCACCCCATCACGCTTGCCTTCGATTATTCCCTTGTTCTTAAGCAGTGCCAGATGCTGCGAAACCGTTGCCTGGGGAAGACCGAGACACTCCCAAATATGCTTGACGTTGCATTCACGTGTACAGAGTCCGGCAACAATCTTCAGACGGATCGGATGTCCAAGGACCTTCAGTACATCTGCTTCAGTAGTAAACTTTTTTTCTTTATCAAACGCCATCGTACGGCTCCTGTTAATTTTTGATTATCATATATATGGAATATGGTCGAGTCAATTGAAAACTGAGTCATAAAAAAGTATAAAAGTTATTTATTCAGCCGAACAGCGTGGCGCTCATATGGCAGGCTGCGGCATGTCCGCTTGCATATTCGATCATCTGCGGAGCTTCGTGGCGACAGAGATCCACCGCATGGCGGCAGCGGGGGTGAAAGCGACACCCTGCAGGGATTGACAGAGCAGATGGCAGGTCATCCCGCAGTAATTCGCTCTTTGATGCCGTTGAACCCTGTAAGCCGGGAATTGCTGCGATGAGGGCATCGGTATAGGGGTGTCTGCAGCGGTTAAATAGTTCTGCGGCAGGTCCGCTCTCCACAATTGCTCCGAGATACATAATAATAATCCGATCACAAATATGCCGTAGTATCAGCAAATTGTGCGACACAATCATCATGGATAATGTGAAGTCGATCTTCATCTGCATCAGAATGTTGATGATCTGGGCTTGGATTGAGATGTCGAGTGAGGACACTGGTTCATCGGCAATTAAAATTTCCGGTGAAGCAGCCAGGGCACGTGCGATGCCGATGCGCTGGCGCTGCCCACCGGAAAATTCATCGGGAAAGCGCTGGGCGGTATCTTCAGGCAAGCCGACTGCAGCCATAATACGAACGAGTTCTGCCCGCTGATTGGAGGCGGGCATGCCAGCGATAATGAATGGTTCTGAGATGCTGTCGCCAACGCGCATACGGGGGTTCAGGGATGAAAAGGGGTCCTGAAAGATCATTTGGGTTTTGCGCCGGAAAGAGGTTTTATCAGACGCTTCAAGCTGTGACAGCGGGGTGCCCTTGTACAGAACACTCCCCGCGTCGGGTGACAGAAGGCCGGCCATGACTTTTGCCAGGGTAGACTTGCCGCATCCGGACTCACCAGCAATTCCTAATGTCTCGCCGTATGAAAGGTGCAGAGATACTGCGTCAAGCGCGGTCAAAATGCGGGCTGAGCGACCTTGAGAAGAAACTTTGAATGTTTTACGCAGATTTACTGCGCTGAGAAGAGGCACTTTGTTCATGAACATTTCCAGCAACGTAGAGTATGTGTCGGCGTTATTTCCTGAAGCTGCTGTGTTTCAGCGCGACAGAACGCCTCAGCCAGCGGACATCGCTCTACAAAGCTGCAGCCGCCGGCTGATGCTGTCTTGATATTCAGTTGACCCGGCAACGTAGGTAACGGGGTGCCTGGAACTGCATACTGAGGTAGAGAGGCAAGCAGTGCCTGCGTGTAGGGGTGTCGCGGTGAAGTCAAAAGGGTTGCGGTCGGGGCGGACTCGACAACCTGCCCGGCATACATGACGGCGGTATGGTCAGCGCGTTCAGCCACAATT
>CAIRND010000654.1 GCA_903879825.1 uncultured Geobacteraceae bacterium | reverse complement strand
TTTCATGCTGTCGTCACTTCTTTTCATGAGCATCATCGTGGGATTGGACGATGCGCGTTCCCAACGGTTTCTGCGTATTCTGAGTTCTACGACCGAGCAACTGCAAACGTTTTCAAACTGGTTACTTGGACGCAACATGGTTTCGCTGGCCTTGAGCGACCCTTCTTCCCTCTCTCTGGTTCGCCGCGAGAGGACGGTTTTTTTTATGGATATCCGTGGTTTTACCCAATGGAGTGAGCAGCAGGATCCAGAAAAAGTTGTGAATATGTTGAACCGGTATTATGAGATAGCAGAGTCTGTTCTTGGTTCATCAAACGTTATAATGGTCAAGTACACCGCCGACGAGATCATGGCATTCTTTGCGGATGTCACCGATGCAGTCCTGACAACAGACAAGGTGCACAGCTCCTGTACAAAGGCACTGGCTGAGTTTGGTCTTTCTGTCGGCACCGGCATCACCAGTGGATTGGTTGTGGAGGGGTTACTGGGAAGCAGCGAATTAAAAAGATATGAGATAATCGGCGACACTGTCAACACAGCCAAGCGCATTTGCTCGGCAGCTGAAGGTGGTGAGCTATTAGTGTCGGATGAGGTTGTTGTGAAGATTCAGGCGTTGTTCCGCGTCCAGACAACGCGGGAAATAGTAGCTAAAGGTAAAAGCGCCCCTCTGAAAGTCCACGCAGTCCAATTAAAAATCGTCGCAGACCAACCGCACTGATCCCTAAAAAGTTTATCCTGTCCTTTTACTTATAACAACCGGATCTCAACGATCTTTCTGATCGCCGTTTCCATTTCTCATACGGCCTATCCGCTCTTTTACCGTGGCAAGAAGCTTTCTGGCCCAGAGAAACTCTGTGGCCAGAACAGCCAATCCGAGCGGGATAACCACTATTGCCGGCCCCGGCAGCACGATCATGGCGACGCCTGCAGCCAGGATCGTGCAACCGGTTGCAATAATAATCAGACGTTTTGCCTGCAGTAATGTCCTCAAAACAAAATGCTTCACACGATAAGAACCTCATCCCGCCGATACGAACACTACTGGGCCATCCGCTTAAGCACCTGCTCCAATTTCCGCAACTCCTCCCCGTAACCGGCCCAGTTGCCCTGCCGCTGAAGAGTGGTTGCCTTTTCGTAAATGCTCATCGCTTCCTTGGCCAGCGTGGCTGGTGATGCCTTCGAATCGGTCGTGACAGACGGAGCAGCGGCAACTGCAGTGGCACTTTTTTTAGCACCAAAAAGCCGTTGCAGGGCAAGTTCCAGATTTTCCTCCATGACGACCTGATCACCGAAGGCAACAATCACCCGCTTCAATTCCGGCAGACCGGCCTTTTCTGCCGCAATAAACAGCGGCTGAACATAGAGCAGGGATTTTTCAATCGGAATCACCAGCATACTTCCCCGGATAACTTCAGAGCCGCGCTGATTCCAGAGGGTCAACTGCTGGGAGATGAAGGAATCCTGATTAATGCGGGCATCAATCTGCTTCGGCCCATAGATCAGTCGATCACGCGGAAAGGTGTAGGCGCGGATTTTCCCGTAATTTGGTTCATCACAGCGGGCAGTCAGCCAGGCCGAAAGATTATCCCGCTTCGAAGGGGTAAACGGCAGCAGCAGAATGTATTCTTCCACCTTTTCGCCCGGCAGTTTCATGATGGTGTAATAGGGTTCCATCGGTTTTTCACCCAGCGACGGCACCTGCCAGAGATTTTCCTTGTTATAGAACACCTTCGGGTCAGTCATATGGTAGGCGGCAAACATGGCCGCCTGAAGTTGAAGAAACTGATGCGGATAGCGAACGTGCGCCCGCAGATCCTTTGGCATGGCAGAGAGCGGCTTAAAGAGCCCCGGAAACACCCGGGCGTATACCTGCACCAGTACATCTTGAGGATCGCTGATGTAAAAATTGAGAGAACCGTCATAAGCATCAATAACGGCCTTGACCGAATTTCGCATGTAGTTGATTCCGCCCTGAATCGGCTTTGAATACGGGAGGCGATCTGAATACGTGTAGGCATCAATGATCCATTTAAGACCACCTTTTTCATCCACCACCATGTAAGGGTCACTATCAAAACGGAGAAAAGGTGCGATTGCCCTGACCCGCTCATTGATGTTGCGGTTATAGATAATGCGGCTCTCTGCGGTTATGTCTGATGAAAGCAGAATTTTTTCTGTCTTGAATTTGGCGGCAAAGAGCGCTTTTTTGATGAGTGAATTGATCGGCACGCCACCTTTACCGGCGTAGGTTGTATTGATATTGCCCGTCGCGGTCGGATAGCTGAATTCCGGTACCTTTGTCTTGACGACGACGTAATCGTTGGACAGCTCACCAAAATATATTTCCGGCCGGGTCACCTTGATATCGGCAAGACTGACGGCCGGGATATCCTTAACAAAAAACTCCGGCAGGCCCTCTTTGCTGATCCGGCTGACCGGACCAAAGGTAATGCCGTTACCGTGGGTGAAGATAAGGCGCTCGTTGATCCAGTTTTTACTGGGAAGATCGACATAGGAAAGCTCACGCGGCGACAGCATTACCTGGGTGTACTGGCCGTTTACCTTGTATCGGTCATTATCCACATCAAAAAATTTATAGTAGGTTCTGATCTGCTGCAACTGACTGTAGGTCTTGAGCAGCGGGGCGTGATCCCATAATCGAATGTTTTTGATTGTGGCGTCATTGTTCGCAATATCAGCAGCGGAAAGCTTTGAATCAACATCAAAAGGCACTGTTTCAATTTTTTCCAGATCGAAACCGAAACGGGTAAATTTGAGATTATTCTCAATGTACGGCGTTTCCAGGGCCAACTCATTGGGGGCTACCTTAAATTTTTGCAGTACGCCCGGATACACCCCGGTACCGATTACGTACAGACCGATAACGACTACCGGCGGTAACAGTGCCAGACGCCAGGCGCTTTTCCAAATCCCGGCGGCCACCACAAACCCCGCCAGCGGCGTCAGAAAGGTCAATACTCTATACGTCAGCAGGCGAGAATTGACATCAGCATAGCCGGCTCCATAAAAGGAACCTTTATTGGAAAACAGCAGATTAAAGCTGTCCAGATAAAAACCTGCCGCGATCACGCAGCCAAATATACCAACCAGAATCGCCAGGTGGTGCCTGACTTTTTCATCAATCGCCGCCCCCCGCTCTGTCAGGGTGATGCCGCCACGGACGTAATACACGGCTGCGGACAAAACTGCCGCGGCCATCAGCGCGAA
>CAIRND010000653.1 GCA_903879825.1 uncultured Geobacteraceae bacterium | reverse complement strand
ATAGTATACGACCAAATCGATGAAATTCAATTTTACCCGCCGCATTAACTGAGCTGTTTAGCTATCTTTCGTAATCCGGCCATCATTGACATGGAAAATTCTGTCAAAGCCTTCCACCATACGATGATCATGTGTGACGACCAGGATGGCAGAATGGTTTTCAAATGCCAGTTTTTTCAGGAGAATCATGACATTCTTTCCATTTTCGGTATCCAGAGCCGCAGTCGGCTCATCGGCCAGAATGACCTTCGGCTTGTTGGCCAAAGCCCTGGCAATAGCCACCCGTTGCGCCTCACCACCGGAAAGAGCCGATGGATAGTTGTTCAGACGATGTCCGAGATTGAGAGCGCCGAGAAGCTCTGTCGCACGGGTCTTGGCCTCGCTCCGTGTTAAATGATTGATTTCCAGGGCAATCATGACATTCTCCTGGGCAGTCAAAAAAGGTATGAGATTGTGAGCCTGAAAAATGAACCCGAGTTTTTCCCTTCGTAACCGTTTTAAATCAATACCGGGAAGCCACCCTTCATCAGCAACAGCGGTACCATCGATAACCACTGTGCCGTGTGTCGGTTCATTGATCAGCCCAATAGAAGTCAGCAGTGTTGTCTTCCCTGAACCTGAAGGCCCCAAAATGGCAACCAGTTCCCCAGGCTTCACCTGTATACTTGCATCTGCAAGGGCAGTGACAGCACTTTCGCCCTTGCCATAAATTTTCGTCAGATTTTCAACTTCAACTGCATACATGTTTTTAGCCACCTAAAGCCTCCGCAGGCTCAACCTTGAGAGCCTTTCGTATGCCGACAAAACTTGAAATCGTACATATGATAATGACTATGACAAACAACGATTGCAGGTCAAATGCCTCAAGAACGATCCTGCGAGGGAATTTTTCATAGGTAAGCAGGATCAGTCCATAGCCGATAAAATAAGCGATTACCCCCATAAGGAGAGACTGCTGGAGGATCATCCCGATAATCACCCGGTTCTGTGCCCCGATAAGCTTCAGAGTGGCAATAACCTTTATTTTATCAAGTGTCGATGTGTAGATAATAAGCGCAATGATGACCGCCGATATCACGAGAAGGATGGCCCGGAACAGACCAAGCTGCATGCGCGCTTTCTCGATCATCCCCTTGGTAAGAATCTTAGTCTGTTCTTCAACAGAGAGCGGATTGAAATGGTTCCAGCGCCTGATCCGTTCCTGAACATCCTGAATATGTGCCCCTGGTGCCAACCGAGCCACAATGGTATTGACCGTGTGAGTCGATTCTGTGATGGCGGCAATGTTCTGTTTCAGATATTTAGCCTGTCCGGGAGGAATTGACTGAATGGTTGCCAGATTCGCTCCAATTCGTTCCCGGTCATTTCTGATGGCGTCGTTGTCTTTTTTGAATTGGATATCCTGAGCATCGGCAAGAGTCACATACGCTGCTGGGTCACCACCGGATGACACAACCTTTCCGGTTATGCCGACAACGGTATAGTCGTGGAGGCCCAAGTGGATTTTCTCACCAATGCTTAACCCCATGGACGCAGCGACCACCATTTCGTAATGTTTCTGGCGGATACGGCGACCGTATTTGATTTCAGGCGGTCCACCAAAACCGTTCAGGTCATAACCGATAAGAAAAAAGCGGAACGGTTTTCCCCTCCTGTCAATCTGTATGGTCTGAAAAGAGAGTGGCGATGCGTCCGCGACTCCCGGCACCGACTTGATACGATATTTTATATCCTCTGGGATGCGTGAACTCTCAGCAAACGGGCCGTTGGTATTCTGCTGTACCACCCAGATATCAGCTTTTGTGCTGTTAAGGATCGCCAAAGCATCGGCAAAAAGTCCCCGGTAAATGCCTCCCATACTAATAACCACCCCGAGAAGTAACCCCAGTCCGATTGAAGTAAGAATGAACCTCCCGCGATGATAGCTTATGTCGCGAATGGCAAGATTCATTGCGTGGCTCGGACCTTTTTACCATCCTTAAATGATGTCATTGCTGTTGCAGGTGCCGACACGACGTGTTCATCGCCACTAAGTCCTGAAACTATTTCTGTAAAACCACGCCGATCTTCGATTCCGACTGTAACCGGTTTAAAGGCAAGTTTTCCGTTCGCCAGGACCCACACGCCGCGAACGCTGTCTTTCGAGGCTATTGTTGCAGACGGTAGAGATGGAACATTCGTTTTTAACGCAGTTATGATGTAGATATCAGACTGTTCTCCCAAATGAAAATTTACCAGTGGTGTGCTGAATGCCACATCCACTTCCAACTCTTCGGTTACCCGATCACTCTGACGACCCAGGCGGGCGACGGTGCCTGCCAGCTGTTCACTTCCGGATGAGCGAAGCGTTATTATTGCTTTTTTGCCAACAACAACACCCTTCAGCTGTGATTCATCCACGTTGGCTTTGATCCAGACCGTTCGGGGATCTGCCAGAGTGAAGATCGACATCCCAGCGGTAACCGTTGCCCCTTTTT
>CAIRND010000652.1 GCA_903879825.1 uncultured Geobacteraceae bacterium | reverse complement strand
CGTGGAGTTATTTCCCGAATTGGAGCAGACGGCCCAGATGACACTGAAGGAGATCAGGGAATGAGTGTGAAGAGCAAGACAGTTCTTGTTGCTGCTGATGAACAGGCCATGTTGCAGGAATCCCTGCGGGTAGCCGAGGAAAAGCTCAAAAATATTACGGCATCCGTACAGGACGCAATTATCGTGCTTGATGAAGCCGGAAGTATCGAATTTTGGAATGATGCGGCCGAACGGATGTTTGGCTATGCCAGAGAAGAGGTGGTCGGGCACAATCTGCACGAGATGCTACCCGCCCTGACGTACAGAGATGAGCACCGTCATGCCTTCGCGCATTTTAAACAGACTGGTCACGGGGCGGCTATTGGCAGGAAAATTGAGTTTACCGGGCTGCGCAAAGACGGTAGTGAATTCCCGCTGGAGCTTTCGCTCTCTGCGATACAGGTGAAAGGTGCCTGGCATTCAACCGGTATTGTGCGAGACATCAGTATGCGTAAACTGCACGAGCAGGATGTTTGTGATAAGCAGTTATACCTGGAACAACTTAATCACGCTTTGATGGCGAAGGTTGAGGATCGAAAGGACGACCTTCAACAACAGCTACTTTTCACTCAAACGCTCCTGGATGCCATTCCAAACCCCGTATTTTATAAGAATTCTGAAGGGCGCTACCTCGGGTGTAATAGGGCGTATGAAGCCTTCCGAGGGGTTACGAAAGAGGATTTGTACGGCAAATGTGTATTTGATATCGCCATACTGGAAGACGCGACGGCCCTCCATGCAATTGACATGAATTTGCTTACGGATACGGAGTCACAACAGTATGAAACGTCACTTTTCTTGAAAAACGGTTCCCAACGGGAGGTCATTTTTCACAAGGCCAGCTTTAATGATATATCCGCACAGCCAGCTGGCATGATCGGCGTTATTCAGGATGTTACCGCTCTGAAAAAATCTGAAGAGATTATCCGGAAGCAAAATGAGGAGCTTGAGCTGCGGATAGCCGAAAGGACGGCATCTCTTGAAGCCGCGAATGAAGAGCTGAGGAGCTTCAATAAAGTGTACCGGGAAGCTGAGGAGACCCTCTTAGAGTTATCAACCCTGATGGTACAGAAGAACAGTGAACTGGCCGCTGCCCTGGCCGTCGCTGAAACGGCTAACCAGGCCAAGAGCACCTTCCTGGCCACCATGAGCCATGAGATTCGCACGCCGATGAATGGCGTTATCGGTATGGCCAACCTGCTGCTGGAAACCGAACTTAACGAAGAACAAAGCCACTTTGCCCAGATTATTACTAATAGCGGTGAAGACCTGTTAAATCTGATAAACGATATTCTTGATTTTTCAAAAATAGAAGCGGGCAAACTGGAACTTGAAATAAACGACTTTGATTTGGGAACGACACTGGAAGATACCATCGATATGCTGGCAATGCGTGCTGTTGATGCCGGGTTAGAACTCATCTGCCAGATTGATCCGAACGTGCCGCTTTCGCTGAAAGGTGATGCCGGAAAACTTCGTCAGATCATTACCAATCTTTTCGGCAATGCCATAAAATTTACTCACGCAGGTGAGGTGGTCATCAGCGCAACGCTCGAATTTGATCGGGATGATTGTGCTAAAATTCTCTTTCAGATTCGCGATACCGGCATCGGTATACCGGAGGAACGGCAGGCGGCAATCTTTCAACCGTTCACCCAGGCCGATGGTGCGACCACCAGAAAATACGGCGGTACCGGTCTGGGTTTGGCTATCTGCAAACAGCTGACAGAGTTAATGGGTGGGCAAATTGGTGTTGAGAGTGAAGTGGGAAAAGGATCCACCTTCTGGTTCACTGCACTTTTTGAGAAGCAGTCCGATGACGAGAAACGGTGCACTACGTATCCCGCAAATTCAAATATAATCGCAACGCGAATATTGGTGGTTGATGATAATGCCACCAACCTGATGCTGCTCAGTACCCAATTGAACCGTTGGGGGTGTCGGTGCGAAACTGCTGGCGACGGAGAAACAGCTCTGGCGCTACTGCAGGAGGCGGCCAGGGAGAACAGGCCCTTCCACCTCGCCCTGCTTGACCGGCAGATGTCTGGCATGAACGGCAAGGAACTTGGTCGACGGATCAAGAGTGATCCGCTGCTGGCAGCAACCTTAATGATACTGGTGACAACATTTGGTCAACGTATTGATACCGCCATTTTTGCAGAGATCGGTTTTTCCGGTCGCCTGGCAAAACCAATTCACCCATCGCAACTGTATGATTGTATCGCCACTGTTCTAGAGCGTGCTGAAGAGGCACCCTGTGGTGGTGCTGTCCGAAAATCTCAGAATATCATCACACATCACGCTGCGGTAGAATCGGCCAAAGAAGGGGTCCGTATCCTGTTGGCGGAGGACAACGTCACCAACCAGAGAGTGGCGCAAAAGATACTTAACAATCTTGGCTATAAGGCTGACGTGGTCATTAATGGTCGGGAGGCTGTCACTGCCCTGGAGTTGATTTTGTACGACCTGGTTTTTATGGATTGCCAGATGCCGGAGATGGATGGCTATGAAGCGACCGCTGTGATCCGTGACCTACGCTCGAGCGTTCTTAATCATGCGGTACCTGTTATCGCCATGACCGCCAACGCGATGAGTGGAGATCGCGAAATATGCATTAATGCGGGTATGGATGATTACGTTACCAAGCCGATTAAGAAAGAGGCCCTGGCTAAAATTATGGAAAAATGGTTGAAACCGGACGCACTGCAGCAGAATGAGGGTGTAAGGAGATCAGGGGATGAGTGAGAAGCTCAGGACGATCCTTATTGTTGATGATGAACCGATGAGTGTTAAAATTCTTTGTCACCAACTTAAAAACGAATATTCGATAATTATGGCACATGGTGGACGTGAAGCACTGGAAGTGCTTTCCCACACGACACCTGACATTATTCTTTTAGATCTGCTTATGCCGGAAATGGATGGGTATGCGGTCTACAAAACAATCCGGATGAACCCGGAATTTGATGGCACTCCAGTAATTTTTATCACATCACTGACCAATATTGAATGTGAAGCAGAGGGCCTCAAAATGGGTGCCTGCGATTATATACACAAGCCTTTTGTGACTGATCTGGTGCAATTACGGATTAAACACCACCTGTCATTCAGTCAGGAACGCAGCCTTCTTTTGAAACGGAGTTCAGAAATTCAGGTGCTCAATGCAACACTGGAACAGCGGGTGACAGAGCGTACGGCGCAACTGGAATCAGCCAACCTTCTGCTCATTCAGGCTTGTGATGCCGCTTCGGCTGCGAATGATGCCAAGGGAAGTTTTCTGGCCAATATGAGCCACGAGATTCGCACTCCGATGAACGCCATCATCGGAATGTCCCATCTGGCGTTGCAAACCGACTTAAACCCAAAACAGCAGGACTATCTCAACAAGATAGGCACTTCCGCCAGTTCACTCATGAGAATCATCAACGATATCCTGGATTTTTCAAAACTTGAAGCGAACAGAATAGAGATGGAAGAAACTGATTTTCTCATTGAAGACGTGCTGGAAAAACTGGTCGCCGTTATTTCCCCCCAACTTCGGAAGAAAAAAATGGAATTCCTGATCGAGGTGGAGTCAGAGCTTCCTACTTCATTAATTGGAGACACGCTGCGTCTGGGGCAAATATTGCTCAATCTGGTAAATAATGCTGTCAAATTTACTGAATCGGGCGAAATAGTCCTTTCTGTACGCCAGGTCCAACGTGACGACAGGCTGGTTACCGTTTGTTTCAGCGTGCGCGATAGCGGCATAGGTATGACGTCGGAACTACAATCCCGGCTCTTCAGACCTTTTACCCAAGGCGACGCCAGCACCACTCGTACGTATGGCGGGACAGGTTTGGGACTTGCCATCAGCCGCCAACTGGTAAGAATGATGGGGGGAGAAATTACTGTTTCAAGCGAACCGGGAGTGGGGAGTGAATTCAGTTTCACTATTGATTTTGTTATCGGTTCACTGTCACCCCAGCGAATCGTTTTGCCGGACTCTGGTATGCGGGGTAAACGGGTATTGGTGATCGATGATAATCCCAGTTCACGCGGGCTTTTTGTCGCTCTGCTGTCATCTCTGAGCTTTAGGGTGACAACGGCGGAAAGTGCTGCGCAGGGTATCGCGGAGCTGCAAAATGCAGCCCCTGATGCCCCGTACGATCTGGTGATTGTTGACTGGTTCATGCACGAGGTTGACGGATTTGAAACGGCTCGGATAATCAGGCTTGATCCGGTTATTGTGCCACCTCCAAAGATTATTATAACGTCGGCCTATGGTTCCAGCGAAACGGAAGAACGGGCGGTTCAAGAAGGGTTGGACGGCTATATCTGCAAGCCGGTCAATCTTTCAATGCTGTTTGACAGTATCATGGGCGCGTTTGGTGCGGAAACCCGTATTTCAACAGCGATCAAGACAAGCAT
>CAIRND010000651.1 GCA_903879825.1 uncultured Geobacteraceae bacterium | reverse complement strand
CGGCAAGTGCCGCCGCTCCACGGGTCCCGTCGTTACCCATGCCGGTCATGACGATGCCTGCCGTTTTGCATGTGAGGCGCGCGGCGGATTCAAAGAGCAGGTCAACAGAGGGATGAATCAGGGCGGTTGAATCACGCTTGATAACGGTGACTATCTGCCCGGGCAGCGGTTCGCGCAGAAACGTATCGATGCCGCCGGGACAGATGGCAACCATGCCCGGTTGCAGAACCATGCCGTCGGATGCCTGCACGACGTTCAGGCCGGAATACATACGGAGATGTCTGGCAAAACCTTCCGTGAATAGCGCCGGCATATGCTGCGCGATGACCACGGGGCAATCCAGCCGCCCCATGGATGCCAGAAGATTCGGGATGATTGCCGGGCCGCCGGTTGAAACGCCAATAACAACAAGGTCAGGCTGGTAGCCCCGGGCAAGAGTGGCCACGTTTTTCAGCGGCTGTGAAGCGGCGTTCTTCATTCTCCCGAGCGCTCCGAGCAGATGCCGTTCTCCCCAGAAGTGTATTTTTTCATGGAGTTCGTTGCTGATCTGGACGATGTCGAGTTGCACAAAAGATGATTTTTTCGGGATAAAATCGACTGCGCCCGCCTCAAGTGCTTTGATGGTGGTGGCGGCGCCATGGTCGGTCAGACTGCTCAGCATGATAATCGGACAGGGATTGCGCTCCATGATGATGCGGGTGGCCTCAACACCATTTATACCGGGCATCTCCACATCCATGGTTATTACATTCGGTTTCAGCGCCTCGGCCATATGAATGGCGGTTTCACCATCACGCGCCTCGCCGACTATTTCTATTTTCGGGGCGTCTTTCAGCATCAGGCGTATGGCGGTCCGCATGAACGCGGAATCATCTGTTACCAGGAGTTTGATTTTCATGCGGTCACCCACTCACCCTGAAGCAGTGATACCAGCGATCCGTTATATTTTCCGATGCTGCTTACCATCTGATTGCCGCCGGAACGGCACGGTTCCATGACGGAATGCGCCATGTCAAAGACACGTTCAACCCTGCTCACCGGTACGGCGCAGCGGGTGCCGGCGTGAGCGACTATCAGATATGCGCTCCACTGGAGATCGGAGCTCAGGCCGAGCTGATGTTCGATGTTATGCACCGGGAGAATGTTTCCCTGCACCTGGATAACGCCGGTCATTGTACTTGCCTGTTCTGCGGGTGTTACGGTCGGCTCGAAATACTCCTCAATGCGCTCGACCGCGGTTAGCGGCAGCGCCAGCAGCTCCGTCCCAAGCCGGAACAGCAGCAGCCGTGTCGTCAGCACCCGCTGAGCGGCACCGAGGTTGCCGCCCGAATGGCAGCTCTTGTCCATCAGCCAGGCCCGCCAGTTGTCAAAACGCTCCGGAGCAGCCAGGGCGTCAATGCGAATCAGCGCCACCAGCCGGTTATCATCAGTAGTTACAAAGCCCTCCAGCAGGCTCTGTTCTTCGGCAAGTGGCCGAAGCGAGTGCGTGGCAAAGCGTTGTATGCCGAGAATGCGCTCCACCAGAAGTGCGATTCGATACCCGTTCAGATGTACCACCACGGCAACCGGTGTCGCTATGCCAT
>CAIRND010000650.1 GCA_903879825.1 uncultured Geobacteraceae bacterium | reverse complement strand
CTATCTCTGGAATGGTGATATTGAGCTTCGCCAGTTGATCCGGTTTCACCCAGATACGCATGGCGTACTGACCGGCTCCGAAGACGGTGATGCTGGCAATACCGGGAACGCGGGTCATCTGGTCGTTGATATTAATGAAAGCATAGTTGGCCAGAAAGACGTTGTCATAGGTCCCCTTGGGTGAATACAGGGCGAACAGGAGCAGCGGTGAGGAGTTCGATTTGGCAACCGTAACCCCGGAAGTATTGACATCGGACGGCAGTTGCGACGCGGCCTGATTGGCGCGCATCTGCGTCAGAATCTGATCGGTATTCGGGTCTGTCTTGATGTCAAAGTTGGTCGTGAGGCTGGTTACGCCATTATTTGCGTTGATGGAGTACATATAATTCAGGTTATCAACGCCGGACATCTGCTGTTCGATCGGCGTGGCGACCGACTGCTCGAGAGTCAGGGCGTCAGCGCCCGGATACGTTGCGGTGACCTTGATTTCAGGCGGGACAATATTGGGGAACAGGGCCGTCGGTAACCCCATCATGGCGACCACACCGATCATGACCATGAGGATGGATATTACTATGGCCACTATGGGGCGATTTATGAAAAATTTGGACATGGCAGCCTACCTCTTTTCCTGTTTGGCCGGTGCGGCAGGTTTGGCCTCTGTGGCAGCGGGATCTATTTTTGCCTGGGCCTGGGGGGCTTTGGGAACGAAGGGCTGCGGGTTAACCGGACTGCCCGGCCTTACTTTCTGAATCCCTTCGACGACGATCTTGTCACCCGGTTGGAGCCCCTCGGTAATGACCCACTGGGTACCAACCTGTTCAGCCACCTTTACCGGGCGGATATCTGCGGTATTGTCAGCTTTAATAACGGTAACGAGGTATTTTCCCTGCATTTCGGCAACCGCGCGCTGCGGTACGAGCAGAGCAGCTTTTCTGACCCCCACTGCCGCTCTGACCCGGCCGTACTGTCCGGGGCGCAGCAGGTTGTTCTGATTGGCAAAGAGTGTGCCGAGCTTGAGAGTGCCGGTAGCCGGGTCAACCTGGCGGTCGGCCAGAGAGAACCTGCCCTTGTGGGGGTAGACACTGCCGTCTGCCAGAATCAGTTCCAGAACGATGCTTTCAACGTTCTTGCGACCCTCCTTGGCTGAAAGATATTCCCGTTCACTGATATTGATGAAGGCTTTGATTGGATTGACGCTGGAGACTGTGGTCAGTTCCTGGCTGGAACTCGGTCCCACCAGGTTGCCGAGCTGGGTCTTGGCGATGCCGGCGATGCCGTCAACCGGCGAGGTGATTTTCGTGAAGCTCAGATTCAATTGGGCATTTTCAAGCGCAGCCTGGGCGGTCTCCACTGAAGACCTGGAGGAGAGTTCAGAACCGGTGGCATCGTCCAGGTCCTTCTGGCTGACCGCGTTCTTTGCAGCCAGCGGCTTGATGCGTGCCAGGTTTGCCTTTGATGTGTCATAGCGGGCCTGCTGCTGCGCCAGTTGACCTTTTGCCTGATTCAGCGAAGCCTGGAATGTCCGGGGATCGATCTCAAAGAGCACCTGCCCCTTTTTGACCGGTTCCCCTTCGCGGTAGTTCTGCTTGACCAGGTAGCCGGACACCTGAGGACGGATGACGGCATTGACATTACCGTCCAGTGTGCCGATCCACTCCTTGTAGATGGGGACATCCTGAACAGTCACGGTAGTGACTTCCACCGTGGGCGGGGGTGGTGGCACAGGTTTTTCCTTTTCGCATCCAACCACGACAAGCATACCGCAGAGGAGTCCTCCCGCTATCAACCCGGTATTCATCGCCTTCCGGCTGTTTTTCGTATCAAATGTCCATTGCATAACCGACTCCTCCTGTATTAGGTGCTGCGTAAAAAAATAATACTAAAATTACTTCACACGTTAGCTGATTGTTTATCGGTTTTTTTGCCGGTTTTACCGGCATTT
>CAIRND010000649.1 GCA_903879825.1 uncultured Geobacteraceae bacterium | reverse complement strand
TATTCGATTGAGGATCTGGCACAGCTTATCCATGATCTGAAGAATGCCAATTCCAGTGCACGTATCAACGTCAAACTGGTTTCGACTGTCGGTGTGGGTACTATCGCAGCCGGTGTCGCCAAAGCCCATGCGGATGTGGTGCTGATCAGTGGCCATGATGGCGGAACCGGTGCATCGCCCGTTTCAAGCATCATGCATGCAGGTATGCCGTGGGAACTTGGGCTGGCAGAAGCACACCAGACCCTCGTGCTGAACAACCTGCGCAGCCGTATTGTTGTGGAGGCAGATGGCCAGTTGAAAACAGCGCGGGATATAGTTATTGCTGCCATGCTTGGCGCTGAGGAGTTCGGTTTTGCAACAACAACTCTTGTGGTGATGGGATGCATCATGATGCGCTGTTGCCAGGATGACTCCTGCCCGGTCGGTGTGGCCACCCAGAACCCGGAACTGCGCAAGCATTTCAAGGGAAAACCTGAACATGTGGAAAACTTCATGCGCTTTCTTGCAGAAGGAGTTCGTGAGTATATGTCGCGTCTTGGGGTGCGTAATCTCAACGAGCTTGTCGGACGGACCGAATTGCTCAGTATGAAGAAATCTGTCACTCATTGGAAAGCTCAGGGAATCGATCTTTCCAAGATTCTCCACCAGGCTGAGGTGGGTGAAAACGAAACACGGTATTGCACTATAAAGCAGGAACACGGTCTTGAAGAGAGTCTTGATCGCACAACCTTGCTCTCTCTTTGCAAGCCGGCGATTCAGAACAAGGAAAAAGTTGTCACCACTCTTCCCATCAGAAATACCAACAGGGTCGTCGGTACCATTGTTGGTTATGAAGTGACCAAAGCGCATGGTTCCAAAGGATTGCCGGACGATACGATTCACCTGAAATTTATCGGTTCTGCCGGTCAAAGCTTCGGAGCATTTATTCCTCAGGGGATGACTCTTGAACTTGAAGGTGACGCCAATGACTATGTGGGCAAGGGACTTTCCGGAGGACGGATTATTGTGTATCAGTCCAAAGGTTCCTCTTTTGTGCCGGAAGAAAACATCATTATCGGCAATGTAGGCTTTTATGGAGCAACCTCCGGAGAGGCATTTATCAGGGGAATGGCTGGCGAGCGCTTCTGTGTGCGCAACAGCGGTATGCGTGCTGTGGTTGAGGCTATTGGCGATCATGGATGCGAATACATGACTGGTGGAACGGTCATCATTCTCGGTAAAACAGGCAGGAATTTTGCTGCCGGTATGTCGGGCGGTGTGGCTTATGTGTACGATGTTGATGGCAGCCTGATCAACAATTGCAACCATGATATGGTGGCTCTTTCTCCAATTGATGATCCAGTGGAGCGTGCAGAACTTCAGTCCATGATTAAACGGCATGTCGGCTATACCGGAAGCGAACTTGGACAATCAATTCTTGATGACAGGGATGCATTTCTCAAACGATTTGTCAAAGTCATGCCGCATGATTACCGCCGTGCTCTTGAAGCCATGAAAGAGGTCGAGGCGGCAGGGCTCAGTGGCGATGAAGCGGTTATGGCAGCATTTCATAAAAATATTCACGACCCGGCAAGAGTTTCAGGGAATTGATACCGGAAAAGATTAAATCATCGATATGG
>CAIRND010000648.1 GCA_903879825.1 uncultured Geobacteraceae bacterium | reverse complement strand
GATGCCCTCTTTATCTGCCATCCGGAAAGCGCTCTGGAGGTTTCATCACTCGCCGACCACGTCTGCTCAACCAGCGGCATGTATGACTATTGCCGTACCAGCCCGGCCCAAAAATTCATCATCGGCACGGAAGCCGGAATCCTCTACAAACTGCGCCTCGATAGCCCCGACAAGGAATTCATCCTCGCGTCACCGGCGCTGTTTTGCCCCAATATGAAACTGACCTCTCTGGAAGATGTGTTGATTTCACTTCAATCGTTGTCGCCAGTCATTAGCGTACCGGAAGATATTCGCCTCAAAGCCAAAGGAGCGCTGGATCGAATGTTGGCAATTCCACGCGACTGATGGTGCTTTTCGGGATAGCACGGTTCCGGCTGCTTCTGACACTGTTCTTGTGCCTGCTCTGGCCGATGGCCGCTGTTGCGGCACAAGACTCAAAAAAAGGCACTCCTGCCATAATCGTCGGTGGCGACCGCGATTACCCTCCCTATGAGTTCATCGACAAGAACGGCAACCCTGCCGGATACAATGTCGACCTGACCCGGGCCATCGCCGAAGTAATGGGAATGAAGGTGGAATTCCGCCTGGGGGGATGGTCCGAAATGCGGGAAGCCCTCCAAAAGGGGACAATTAACGTATTGCAGGGGATGTCCTACTCGGAAGAGCGAGCGGTTGAAGTAGATTTCTCCCTCCCGCATACCGTTGTTAACCACGCCGTTTTTGCTCGCCGCGATTCACCACACATCAACACCCTGGCCGAACTGGAGGGGAAATCCGTGGCGGTGCATCGCAGCGGGATCATGCACGACTATCTGGTTCGCACCGGATTCAGTGGCAGACTGAGCCTGACCGCTACGCCGGTAGATGCCCTGCGCCAGCTTGCTGCCGGCGAAACCGACTTCGCCATTGTTGCCATTGTGCCGGGCATGTATATCATCCGCGAACTGAAGCTGACCAACCTTATTCCGGTTGTGCGCAACGTCGCCAGCCACCGCTACTGTTATGCTTTTGACAAGGATAATGCAGAGCTGCTGTCGCGCTTCAATGAGGGACTGGCCATCCTCAAGAAGACCGGCCAGTACGAGCAGATCCACAGCAAATGGCTCGGTGTCCTTGAACCTCCCGAAATTTCCTGGAGACAGCTTGCCAAGTACGGTGCAATCGTGGTCGGCCCACTGGTACTTCTGCTGGGTGGCTTTGCACTCTGGTCCCGCACTCTGCACCGCCAGGTAGCCCTGCGCACCACCGACCTGACCAGGGAGATTTCAGAACGTCGTCATGCGGAAGAGGAATTGCGGCTTAACCAGCAGCAATTGCTGCAGGCCGACAAAATGTCAGCCCTGGGAGTTCTTGTTTCCGGCGTGGCCCACGAGATCAACAATCCGACCGGCCTGATCCTGCTGGAAGTGCCGACTATCAGACGTTTCCATACTGATGCGTCAAAGGTTTTGGAGCGGTATTACCGGGAAAACGGTGACTTCACCTGTGGAGGACTGCCGTACTCGCGTATGCGGGAAGAGATCCCACGCAGTCTGGAAAAAATCCAGGAATCCGGCAAGCGGATTAAACGAATCGTCGATGACCTGAAGGATTTTGCCCGGCAGGGCGATAGTTCCTGTAACGAAATCGTTGACCTGAATGCGATAGCTCAAGCCGCTGTCCGCCTGGTTGAACCTTCCATCCGCAAAGCGACGACCTGCTTCAGCGCCACCTATTTTGACGATCTCCCCACCATCCGCGGCAACGCTCAGCGTATCGAGCAGGTGCTGGTCAACCTGATCCTGAACGCCTGTCAGGCGTTGCCGGACAACGACTGCTGCATCAACCTCACCACCAGCAGTGACGAGAGCCGTAGCAACGCGATAGTACGACTGCACGACGAAGGAAGCGGCATATCGCCGGAGCATCTGGTGCGTCTGACCGACCCCTTTTTCACCACCAAACGGGATCAGGGAGGAACAGGTCTCGGTCTGTCGGTCTCAGCAGGGATTATCAAGGAACATGGCGGAACGCTGGAATTTAACTCTCCACCCGGCTGTGGAACGACGGTGACCCTGAAACTGCCTACATTTAATGAGGAGCATACACAGTGACGAGCACGCCCTACCCTGACTTCAGTATTCTTCTTATTGATGATGAGCCCGACTGGCTCAGCTCTCTGGCCCTTACCCTGGAATCCTGCGCCGCCATCAGCAACATCGTAACCTGCAGCGACAGCCGCAATGCCATGACAATTCTTGATGGCGGCCATGTCGGACTGGTTCTGTTGGATCTGACCATGCCGTACCTGTCGGGCGAAGAGCTGCTGGAGCAGATTGCCGAACGTCATCCCGAGATATCCGTTATTGTCGTCAGTGGCCTTAACCAGTTGGAGACGGCAGTTCGCTGCATGAAACTGGGAGCGTTTGACTACTGTATCAAGACCGATGAAGAAGAACGCATCGTGGGAGCAGTGCTCAGGGCGGTCAAGATGGTCGAAATGAGACGCGGGTATCAGGATATGGCCAGCCGCCTCGTTTCCCGTGAACTGCGGCACCCGGAGGCTTTTGCCGCAATAATCACCGCCGACCGGTCGATGCTGGACATTTTTTCCTATGTGGAAGCGGTGGCCAAAAGCCCACAACCGCTGTTGATTACTGGCGAAAGCGGCGTCGGTAAAGAGTTGATCGCCAAGGCTGCACATAGCTTAAGCGGCTGCCGGGGTAAACTGGTGACCGTCAACGTGGCCGGATTGGATGACACGGTCTTTGCCGACACCCTTTTTGGTCACGTGCGTGGAGCCTTCACCGGCGCAGAGCAACTCCGGCGCGGCATGATCGAAGAAGCCGCTGACGGCACCCTGTTTCTGGACGAGATCGGCGACCTCAGCATCCCCTCCCAGGTAAAGCTGCTCCGCCTGCTTCAGGAGGGGGAATATTTTCCGCTGGGCAGCGACCTGCCCAAGCGACTTAAAGCCCGTATTATCGTGGCGACCCATCAAAACCTGTCTGCGAAAGAGGGAACCGGTACTTTCCGCCGCGATCTGTATTACCGGCTACGTACCCATCAGGTTCATCTGCCGGCGCTCCGGGAGCGGCGGGGAGACATTGCACTGTTGCTGGATCACTTTCTGGAGGAGGCGTCCGGCACCCTCAACAAGAAGAAGCCCGCCCTGCCCAAGGGACTGGCCCGGTATCTGGCTACCTATGCATTTCCCGGCAATATCAGGGAACTGAAAGCGATGATCTACGATGCTGTCAGCGTGCATCGTGAACGGATACTTTCGATGGAGTATTTTATTGCCTCAATCGAACGTTCCCAACAGGGGGCCGTTCACATCGTAACGCCCCCCCCGACACAGAACCCCTTTGCCGGGTTTGATGAATTACCAACCTTCAGCGACGCCGCATTCTTTCTGGTATTGGAGGCGATGAACCGCTCCGGTGGCAATCAAACCCTGGCAGCCAGACTGCTCGGCATCTCACAACCGGCACTTTCCAAGCGGTTAAAAACACGATAACGAGCATACTTCTACTTTGTCACATTACCTTCTCAGCACCGAATTCAACCCCTCCCCGCTCCCTTTATGCCCCAGAGGGTACTTATCAGGGGAGAGCCTTTAAAGTCCCCCCCTGACAAGGGGGGTTAGGGGGGTTGCTTTTGAATGTGACAAAGTAGAAATACTCTGCTGGCATAAAAACATGCCATGCCATACAGCCGGCGTATTATCAATACCTCCCAGCCTCTTCCTCCATAACCTGAGGTTATATCCATAACGTCAGGTTATAAGGGCACCTACCATACTGTAATTATTGCATTTACCACAAAGTCCCCCTTGTATTTATAACCTCTGGTTATGACAGCATCGCCCGGCATAACGCCACCATTCTCAATTTCCCCTGCATTTTCGGCCCATTACAAACATTCTCCCGTTTGGCATTGTCTATGCTCCTCCATCGAAAGAATCACTGAGTGATGCCGTAACGGCTTCGCCAATCCTTTCCTCACCGTGGAGGTGTATCGTGGCAATGTTTTGGATCCAGTTTGTACTTGTTCTCGGGGCTGTTCTTATCGGCATCCGCAGAGGCGGCGTAGCCCTCGGGCTCATCGGCGGCCTCGGTGTTTCTCTTTTGGTGCTAGGCTTCCGCAGCGCACCATCTGAACCACCCATAGCTGTCATGCTGATCATCCTGGCGGTGGTCACCGCTTCGGCAACCTTGCAGGTGGCGGGAGGCCTTGATTATCTAGTACAGCTCACGGAAAAAATGTTGCGCGCCCACCCCAAATACGTAACCATTCTGGCACCGCTCTCCACTTTTTTCCTCACGGTCTGCTGCGGCACCGGCCATGCCGTCTACGCACTCCTTCCGGTCATCTCAGATGTCGCCCTGAAAACCGGCATCCGTCCTGAGCGCCCTATGGCAATTTCCAGCGTGGCCTCACAGATGGGTATCACCGCCAGTCCGGTTGCTGCAGCCGTTACCTTCTTTTTGGGGTTTGCCGCCAAGGCCGGACACCCGGTGACGCTCATAGATATCATCTCCG
>CAIRND010000647.1 GCA_903879825.1 uncultured Geobacteraceae bacterium | reverse complement strand
AGACTTTTATTTGAGATTCACCGTTGGCAAGTCTTTGGGACGCTTTTTCGAGCAGTTCAATACGGGAAACTATTGAACGCTCACCGATGAAACTGGAAAAAAGTAGTGCAAGTACGAGAACCCAGCTAAACAATACCAGATTTCTAAGCAGCTCCGAGTTTGCATGCGAAAGTGCTGATTCGACCGGAATCCCTACACGGACATACATGTACGGCGATGACTCACTCTCAAGGTTCAGCTTTCGTGAGGATATGATCCGTTCATCACCTGCGGCGAGACTGACACCGATGGAGGTGCCTTCATCAGGCCCATTCTGGATCTGTTTAAAGAGTGCGGGATCAGATTGCTTTCCAATATATTTTTCAGGTTCGATGGCTCTGAATAGGATTACACCTGTGTGGTCAAGAAGTACCATGCTGGCATTATTGGGTAATTTACTTTTCTCCAGAAGTTGTGTGTATTTTTCAAGCTGGAAGCCGACGGATATAACTCCGATTATAGTGCCATGCTCGTCTTTTATCGGGTAACCCAACGTAAAAGAAGGCTTGTTTGCTGAACGGGAAATTATAAATTCGCCCGACGATAGTTGTCCGCTTGCAAGAGCGTTTTTAAAGTGTCTTCTGTCAAATATTGTAAGGGGACGTTGTGTCGGTACCGCTGAAGCCCAGACGGTTCCTGAACTGTCAGCTACGGATATGTTGGAAAAGTCGGGGTTTGAATTATGAATTTCACGGAGGAGGTGAACTGTTTTTTCAGCGTTTTTTGCTATAACATCAGGCAGGTGTGATAATAAAACCATGAGCTGACGGGCCGAAGCCGTCTTGCTCTGTTGTTCAAAGGTGATTCTGTCAGCAAGTTTTTGGGTCTCAATGCGAGCAACATTGATTGCTTCTCGTCTCTGTTGAATGCCCGCATTGATAATGATACCAACTGCCGGCAGGGCAACGATTATAACAATAAGAATCAACTGAAACCGTATCGGCAGACGGAACAACAACTTCATAATATCAGCACCATCACGCAGCTCCAACAACTAATTATTAGTCATACCCGCAGCTAATGTGCGGAATATCGCATTGTGTATACAACATTAATTCGGTTCTAACAATAGCATTGCATGAAGTTTAGGGATTTTTCTGCCAGTTACACCAAAGCAGCGTTCAGCACCTGTGCCAATTCGAGAGCCCGGTATGGTTTTGGCAATGCCGCGTGGAAACCGTATTTTTCATAATCTGCCATTATTGTGTCGGACGAATAGCCGCTGGATACAATAAGGCAGGCGGTCGGATCAATGGCACGTATCTGCTCTGCTGCCTCCTTGCCGCCCATTCCTCCGGGGATAGTCAGATCCATGATAACCGCTGCAAAAGGCGTCTGTGCCTGCATCGCCTCGAGGTACATCTGCACCGCTTCATCTCCGTTGATACACGTCCGAGGTGCGTACCCCAGTTCGTCCAGAATTTCAATCGCGATTGAGCGGATCATTTCCTCATCATCCATAACCAGTACGGATTTTCCCTGGTTATGCATTGAGTCGGGAAATGTCGAACGTGCAGCGAGTGCCAGCTCTGCGGAGTCCGCAGCGGGAAGCAGAATATCGAAACTGGTTCCCGCGCCGGGTGTGGACTCTACGCCGATATATCCGCTGTGCTGAGTGATAATGGAATGTGCTGAGGCGAGGCCCAGTCCTGTTCCGGTAGATTTGGTGGTGAAATACGGGTCAAAAATTTTCTGCAGGTTTTCCGCAGGAATACCGCAGCCCCGGTCAGTTAATGTAATACGGACGTAATCTCCGGGTAAAAGTCTATAGGTGTTGCTCTCGGAAAGATTGATGTTACAGGTGGTTACCGAGAGTACTCCCCCGTTTGGCATTGCCTGAAGTGCGTTAATAATGACGTTGTTGAAAACCTGGCTTATTTGTCCGGGGTCGGCGAACATATGGTGGAGATCTTGTACACAATGCAGTTCCGCTTTGACATTCGCCCCGTGCAGCACAAGAGAAATTGATTCTTCAAGAAGTTGCTGAGTGGGTACGCTTTTGATGACAGGTTTCCCGCCCTTTGAAAAGGTAAGGAGTTGGTAGGCAAGTTCTGAAGCCCGATGTGAGGCTTTTTCAGCCTGAAGAAGGGGGTGTAAAGCCCGATGCTGTTCTCCGATACGTTTTTGCGCCAGTGATAAATTGCCCATGATGCCGGTAAGAATGTTGTTGAAATCGTGAGCGATCCCTCCGGCTAAGACCCCCAGTGATTCAAGCTTTTGTACCTTGATCACACTATGGTAATACTGTTCGCGCTCGGTAATATCCGTGAAAATTGCAAGTACCCGGCCGGGCGATAAATGGGTGTTGACAAGAACTTTGCGTATATCACCGTTTTTGCAGGTGACGTCTGTTGCCATGGTCACGACAGAAGAGTGATTCGTTAGCGATCTGGCGTGTTCGACTGACCAGATTTGCCTCAATTTGCTCTGGTATTCGGAGTCGGGATAGGCTTTGTCAAGCCAGTTTTGAAATACTCGAATATCATCAGAATTGTAGCCAAAACGCTGCACAAAGCTGCTGTTTAGATACTCTACCGTACCATTCGCATTAGACCAGGCGATACCTACCGGGATACTTTCCAGAATCGATTTCAGCTCCTCTTCACGCGACACCAGAATCTGCTCATTCTGCTTCTGATGTGTGATGTCCCTGACCGATTCAATAGCGCCGATTCGCTCACCATTTGTGCCGTAAAGCGGCGCACAGGTTACCAGCAGATGGGCGCCCCTCCCCCCGTACAATGCGGGAGCAATAACTTCGGCGCTCAGATTGTTGCCTGTTCTGCGGATATTTTGGTAACCGGATTCAAAGGCGCTTTTTTCCTCATCCTGGAGATTAAGAAGCTGCTTCCGCCGCTCCCCGTAAAAAGGAAGGGCATACGCGTGGTCGCCCTGCCCGATTATGTCAGTCGCGCATACTCCGGTCATCTCTTCCATGGCCCGGTTCCAGATAATGACACGATTTCCACTGTCTATCGCGTACGTGGCATCGGGGAGAAAATTAATGATATCGGCAAAATGCTGCCGTGACTCCTGCAGATCATGGGTAAGCAGTTGCTGGCGGGTATTGAGACGAAGAGCCAGCCAGAGTGCCAGCAACAGCCCCGCTGTTGCAAGTATGCCTTGTATGACGATGCTTGTCCGGTGCCAGTGAAGAGAGGTGAACGCATCATCTTCAGCAACGGCTACCCGTACGACCAGGGGGTAGTTTTTCAGTCGGCGGTAAGATACAATCCGGGAAATGCCATCAATGACACTGGGCGCATTATATATACCGACGGGCGGTTTGGTAATGTCAAGTAGCAGGTTGGTTCGGGGAATTACCGTTCCGACCGCACCATTTTCCTTCGCCGAATCAGATGAGCGTGCCCGGATAATTCCATCCATCCCGAGGAGTGTGATGACACCGTGACGGCCGATATCAATGCTTCGATAAAAATTACTGAAATATTCCGGGTCAATGGAAAGAACCACAACCCCCGCGAATGTTCCATCCTGATGGAGCAATTTCCGGGTGAACTGAATACTCCACTTTTGAGAAACCCGCCCCTTGACGGGCTTACTGATGAAGAGCTGATCATCGTTGCTATTCAGGTGGACACGGAAATGCTCTCGATCGCTGAGATCGATCTGCTTTACCGCTTTTTCACGACTGCTATATATGAGGATTCCATCGGCATCCAGAATGCTTGCCTGAATGATAAATTCCATGTCGGAATGCCGGTTAAAGGAGGAGATGTTTGCGGTAAACTGGTTCTGGTGCCGGGGGTAGTCCCTGCGGAGGTCAAGGAGAAGCTCATCAATATTTCTTACTGCACCCACAATGTTTTCTTCGAAGGCTTTTGAAAGATTTGACACGTTCGTTTCCACGGCAAGTTGAGCCTGCGTACTGTCATAATGATACTGAAAGCCGAGAAATGCCCAGATGGAGAACATGCTCATGATGCAGGCACAGACGTAGAATTTCTGTTTGTGGTTATTCAATTACGTGTCTCCGCACTTTCAGGTTGCGCCAGTGTAACAGGTTTCGCGGATATGCATTACCATAAATTGACCTGATAGTGGGTTTTTTTGTGGTTGCTTCTGAATAAAAGCGAGCGTAAATTTTTGAAAAAAATAGTCCGGTAAAAATGCTATTTACGCAGGAAACATGCGTGTAGGTGTTTTTGCCATGCACCGCCCTTTCAGGGCTGTACACGGCTAATATCCGACCGGCCTTTCAGGCCGAATGCGCTTTTGCCCTGAAGGGGCAATTGAAATCAGCCGGGGGGGATTCCCCCCGGAATCGAAAACGGTGAATCCGCCAAAAACACGTGCTGTTTTGAAGGTGCGCTTGTTATTAAACAGCTACTTAAGTCCACTTTCGGATATCCGGAATTTT